>JAITTM010000132.1 GCA_031286975.1 Coriobacteriales bacterium | reverse complement strand
GGCGGCACCTTTGATGTCTCGGTGCTTGAGCTGAGCGAGGGTGTTTTTGAGGTACTCTCAACCTCCGGCGACAACCACCTGGGTGGCGACGACTGGGATCAACGCATCATCAACTGGCTTGCCGACAAGTTCAACAGCGACAACGGCATCGACCTGCGCGCCGACAAGATGGCGCTCCAGCGCCTTAAAGAAGCTGCGGAGAAGGCCAAGATGGAGCTCAGCTCGACCCAGCAGACCAACATCAATCTGCCCTTCATCACGGCGGATGCCAATGGGCCCAAGCACCTGGACTACTCGCTGAGTCGCGCGGAGTTCGAGAAGATTACGGACGACCTTCTCAACCGCACCAAAAAGCCGGTCGAGACAGCGCTTAAAGACGCCGGGCTCAAGATCGGTGAGGTCGCCGAGGTTATTTTGGTGGGCGGTTCGACCCGTATGCCCGCCGTGCAGGAGCTGGTGAAGAGGATCACCGGCAAAGAGCCCAACATGAGTGTGAACCCCGACGAGGTCGTGGCACTGGGTGCCGCCATCCAGGGCGGCGTGCTCTCAGGCGATGTCGAGGGCATCCTGCTGCTTGACGTGACCCCCTTGAGCCTGGGCGTTGAGACCATGGGCGGCGTGATGACCAAGATGATCGAGCGCAACACCACCATCCCCACGCGCAAAACCGAGATCTACTCCACCGCCTCTGACGGCCAGACCTCCGTTGAGATTCACGTGCTCCAGGGCGAGCGCGAGATGGCTGCCGGCAACAAGACGCTGGGCAAGTTCCAGCGCGCGGGTATTCCCTCCGCGCCCCGTGGCATCCCGCAGATCGAGGTCACCTTCGACATCGACGCCAACGGTATCGTCAACGTGAGCGCCAAGGATAAAGGCACGGGCAAGGCGCAGCAGATCACTATCAGCGGTTCCACCGCGCTGAGTGATGACGAGGTCGACCGCATGGTTAAAGATGCCGAGTCGCACGCAGAGGAGGACGCCGCGCGCAAGGTCGAGGTTGAGGTGCGCAATCAGGCGGACAGCCTGGTCTACGCAACCGAGAAGACCCTGAGTGATCTGGGCGAGAAGGTGCCCGAGGAGACCAAAAGCGACGTGCAGGCCGCCATTGAGAGCCTGAAGACTGCGCTTGAGGGCAGCGATGTCGACGCCATTAAGGCGCAGACCGAGACCCTGCAAACGGCCAGCTACAAACTGGCGGAGATCGTCTATGCCGATGCGCAGACTGCCGCCGATGGCGCCGAGGGCGCAGCGGGTACCACCTCTGCTGCCGACGATGCGGTTGTCGAGGCAGACTACGAGGTTGTAGACGCGGACGATAAGGATAACTAGTCATGACGGCGAAAGAATCACCGTTTGGATCCGATAAAGGCGCCGCCCCCTCACCTGGAGGAGACGAAGCGAAGGCCGCTGCTCAGGCAGCGGCCGATGCCGCCGCGGTGGACGAGGTTATCGACGAGCTTGAGGCTGTCGAAGCAGAGATGGTCGAGGAGTTGGACGATCTGGGCAAGGCTCAGGCAGAGGCAAACGAGTTGCGTGATAAGTTCGTGCGGCTCCAGGCCGAGTGGGATAACTTTCGTAAACGTACCGCTGCCGAACGGACACAGGAGCGCGCACGGGCAACCGAACGCCTGGTTGAGAAGTTGCTGCCCATCGTGGATGACCTGGAGCGCGCGATAGAGCACTCCGACACCGCTAACGAGACCTCGCTCAAGGAGGGCATCGCGGCGGTGTACAACAAGCTTGAAGACGTCCTGACGCGCGAAGGCCTCAAGGCGATCGACCCCAAAGGCGCCATCTTCGACGCCAACCTGCACCAAGCGGTGGGCAAGGAAGAAGACGCCACCGTGCCCGACGAGACCGTAACGCAGGTCTACCAAAAAGGCTACGAATTGGGCGACCGCATACTGCGCCCTGCCATGGTCGTGGTATCAACAGGTGGGCCCCGAGCTGATGAGAAGCCCGCATCGTAGAAGCGCCGAGTGACTCTATGATGCAGTATCGGAGGGGATTTTGAGAATACGCACGCAGCTCAGTGCCTTCGTTCTCAAAATCCCATCCGCCAAGACCGCGGACTTCTCATCAGGCCTTACTAACGCTAACAGATAAGGAGGTGGAGCAGCATGGCTGAGGCACAGAGAGACTATTACGAAGTACTGGGCGTGAAGCAGACTGCTTCCACCGACGAGATAAAGAAGGCCTTCAAGAGGCTCGCCCGCAAGCATCACCCCGATGCCGGTGGCGATGAGACCAAGTTCAAGGATGTCAGCGAGGCCTACGAGGTCTTATCCGACAAAGAGAAGCGCGTTGAGTACGACCAGTACCTCAAGTACGGCGGCGCGGCAGGCTTTGGCGGCGGCGGCCAGCGGAGCGCCTGGAGCGGCGGCTTTGGCGGTTGGGGCGATATCTTCGAGAGCATCCGCCACGGCGAGGGTGCCTTTGGCTCCAACTGGGATTTCCCTGAGCGCTCCGTCAAGGGGCGCGACGTGCAGGTCACCTTGGAGGTCAGCTTTGAAGAGGCTTTCACGGGTGCCGAGAAGCGCGTGACCATCAGGATCAACGACGAGAAGCAGCAGCTCGATGTCAAGATACCGGCTGGCGCTGTTGAGGGCGGCAAGCTCCGCTACAAGGGCAAGGGCAGCTTAGGCACAGGCAAGGGGGAGAAGGGCGACCTTGTTATCGTCACCTCCATAAAGCCACATCCGCTGTATAGCCGCAAGGGGCCCAACGTCCATCTCGACCTGCCCATCAGCATGGCGGAGGCGGCCTTGGGCGCGCAGATCGTGGTGCCCGCCCCCGATGGATCCAGGGTCAAACTCCGCATCCCCGCGGGTACGCAAAACGACAATATCTTCGTGATCGGTGGCAAGGGTGCCCCGCGCATCAAGGGCGAGGGCAACGGCGACCTCAAGGTGCAGGTGCACTTTGCCCTGCCCGCCAGCCTGAACGAGCAACAGAAGGCGGCGCTTGAGAGCTATGCCGCCGCGTCCGACCCGTCGGGTGCCGACATCCGCCCTTTGATAGCCGCCCAAACCACAACCGCAAGAGGTGAGAGTCTTGAAAACGACAAAGGATGAGGTTTTCTCATGAGCCCCAATGACCGCAACCGCCCTCTTTATATGATAAGCGTGGCCGCCGAGCTCGCGGGCGTGCATCCGCAGACCCTGCGCATCTATGAGACCAAGGGTCTGGTGACCCCCAAGCGCTCGGCAGGCAACACCCGCATGTACTCGCAGGCGGACATCGAGCAGCTCGAGATGATAAGCCAGCTCACTGACGAGGGCATCAACCTTGCCGGTGTCATGCGCATCATCGACCTGCAACAACGTCTTGCCAGGCGCGAGGAGGAGAACGAGGCTCTCCAGCGCCGCGTCGCCCGTCTTGAGGACAAGCTGCACGAGTTCGAGATGCGTCAACATATCACAGCACTGGCAAAGGTGGACCCCCAGGCCATCAGGCTGTGGAAATAGAGAGAGGGTGGGCATATGAGACTGGATAAACTGGCTGTCTCCTCACAGGAGGCCTTTCAGGAGGCGATGGGCATCGCCTCAGATCTCGACGCGGCATTTTTGGAGCCCGAGCATCTGCTCAAGGCGCTGCTTGATTCGCACGAGAGCAACCTGACCAGCATCATCGAGCGTGTGGGCGCGAGCCCCACGGCCATCAGCAAGGCGGTCACGGCTGAGATAGAAAGCGCGCCCAAGGTTACGGGCAACAAGATGATGGGTGTCACGCCGCCCTCGCAGCGCTTCACGCAGGTGCTCGACAGCGCCGAGAAAATCGCGGCACGCATGGAGGACAGCTTTACCACCACCGAGCATCTGCTCATCGCTTTGGCTGAGGATAAGGGCGCGGCGGGCAAGGCGCTCAGCGTTGCCGGGGTCACCCCTAAACGCATCGAGCAGGCCTACGAGGAACTGCGCGGCTCCACCCGTGTTACCGCGCCCGATACCAAGACGCAGTTTGAGGCGCTTGAGCACTATGGTCGCAACCTCACCGAAGCAGCCCGCGCCGGCAAGCTCGACCCCGTTATCGGACGCTCGGAGGAGATCCGTCGCACCATTCAGGTGCTCAGCCGCCGCACCAAGAACAACCCCGTGCTCATCGGCGAGCCCGGCACCGGCAAGACCGCCATCGTCGAGGGGCTCGCCCAGCGCATTGTTGCCGGCGACGTGCCCTCATCCCTCAAAGATCGCGAGGTCGTGGGCCTCGACCTGGCGTCTATGCTGGCCGGTGCCAAGTATCGCGGCGAGTTCGAGGATCGCTTCAAGGCCGTGCTGCGCGAGGTCGAGGAGGCCGCCGGTCGCATCATCCTCTTCATCGACGAGCTCCATACCATCGTGGGAGCCGGAGCCGGCAGCGACGGTGCCCTAGACGCCGGCAACATGCTCAAGCCCGCCCTCAGCCGCGGTGAGTTGCACGCCATAGGCGCCACCACCTTGGACGAATACCGCAAGTACATCGAGAAGGATGCCGCTCTCGAGCGTCGTTTCCAGCCCGTTTTTGTGGGCGAGCCCAGCGTCGAGGACACCATCAGCATCCTGCGTGGCCTTAAGGAGAAGTACGAGATCCACCATGGTGTGCGCATCACGGATGCCGCCATCGTCGCGGCCGCCGAGCTCTCAAACCGCTACATCAGCGACCGCTTTTTGCCCGACAAAGCCATCGACCTCATGGACGAGGCCGCCAGCCGCCTGCGCATCGAGATCGACTCGATGCCCGAGGACATCGACACCGTCGACCGGCAGCTCATCCAGCTGCAGATAGAGGAGCAGGCTCTGCTCAAGGAGACGGACAAAGCCTCCGCGGAGCGCCTCGAGCTTCTCCGCAAAGACATGGCCGAGGTGCAGCAGCAGCTTGACGCCATGAAGGCCGAGTGGGCCAACGAGAAAGACGCCATCACCCGCGTACAGCAACTCAAGGTCGAGCTCGACCAGGCGCAGATCGACTACGAGCGCGCCACCCGCGAGGGCGACCTGCAACGGGCATCAGAGCTGCGCTATGCCAGTATCCCCGGGCTTGAGGGCGCGATTGCTGATGCCACCAGAACCTTGGAGGCCAAGCAGGAGCAGGGCGGCCTGCTCAAAGAAGAAGTCACCGAGGAGGAGATCGCCACGGTGGTGAGCACCTGGACGGGCATCCCCATCAACAAGATGATGCAGGGCGAGCTCGAGAAGCTCGTGCACCTCGAGGAGGAGCTGCATAAGCGCGTGGTGGGACAGGACGAGGCAGTCGCCGCTGTTGCCGGTGCCATCCGCCGCTCGCGTGCCGGCTTAAGCGACCCCGACAAACCCATCGGTACCTTCATGTTTCTCGGGCCCACCGGCGTGGGCAAGACCGAGCTTGCCAAATCGCTGGCCGAGTTTCTCTTTGACAGCGAGCGCGCCATGGTGCGCATCGACATGAGCGAATATATGGAGAAGTTCAGCGTGCAACGGCTCATCGGTGCCCCTCCCGGCTACGTGGGCTACGACGAGGGTGGCCAGCTCACCGAGGCCGTGCGTCGCAGGCCCTATTGCGTGATCTTGCTCGACGAGATCGAGAAGGCGCACCCCGACGTGTTCAACATCCTGCTGCAAGTGCTCGACGACGGCCGCTTGACCGATGGGCAGGGCAGGGTGGTGAGCTTCAAAAACGCCATCATCATCATGACCAGCAACGTGGGCTCGCAGTTCATCCGCGAGTTCAACCAGCAAGCTGGCATGCATGACGCGCTGGGTGCCATGACCGACTTTGTCAAGCAGGCCGGCAAGTCCGCGGGGCTCGATACCACGATGTTGGAAAAAGCCGCCGACGCGCAGAGCAACAGCGACCACACGGTCTCCATCAACGAGCTTGACGACGACAAGAAGCTCGCCCGCGCCATCGACGACGTGCTGCGCAAGACCTTCCGCCCCGAGTTCTTGAACCGCATCGACGACATCATCATCTTCCACTCGCTCAAGATGGAGAACATCGATGCCATCGTGAACCTGCAACTCGCCCAGATGCTCAAGCGCCTGGCAAGCCGCCACATCACCGTGACTGTCACCCCCGCCGCCGCCGAGCAGCTCTCCATAGAGGGTTTCGATCCCGTCTATGGCGCCCGCCCCCTCAAACGCCTCATCCAGCACAACGTTGTCGACCTGCTGGCCAACCAGATTGTGGCTGGCGAGTTGGGCGAAGGCGCCACTGCCACCGTCGATCTCAACGACAACTACCAATACGTCGTGCTCAAGGGCTAACAGACCACGAGCCCAAAGTATTCACGGTCGAAGTCAAGACAGGCAACGGTTGTCTCTGCTACGCCACGATAGAAATCTGTACGCGCTGCGTTGGCAAAGTCTTCGCAGAAGCGATAGACCCAGTTGAGCAGATGTGTTGTTAAAAAACGCTGCTGTTCTTCGAGCAGTACTTGGGCTCCCTCTTTGTCGCCTGCCTCAAGCTTGCTAAGCGAACGCTCGATTAACAGGGACATGAACTCAAACTCGACGGCGATATGGTCAGCAGCAAGCTTGAATTCGTCTGCTTTGACAAAGCAAAAGCGAGCGTACTCTTTGATAACTTGATGATAGGCATCCTGCATGAGCAGATGCTTCTCGCTGGTATAGACCGACTCAAAGGGCGAAACGGGGTGAGCCGACATCGCCAGCAAAATCCGTGC
>JAITTM010000087.1 GCA_031286975.1 Coriobacteriales bacterium | reverse complement strand
TGGCATCTTTGCTTGTGGAGAAGACCTGCAATAAGCCCTGGGGAGAAGTGATCCGTGCGCGCATCTTTGAGCCCTTGGGCATGACCCGAAGCTACACCACCAACGCGGACTACCAGCGGGCAGACTCGAATTACGCGCATCCGCTCATCACGCGAAGGCGTTTTTCGGTGCCGCTGTATTTGGCTCCCACAGACGCGACGGCCTGCGCCGGCGCGCTGAGCATGAGTGTGAGTGACCTGCTGTGCTGGGGGAGAGCCAATCTGGTGGCGAGTCAGCATGCCTGCCAACCTGCCTGCCTTTCTCCCCGGCAAAGCTCGCTCATTTCGCCTGCGGCAGCCCGTGAGCTTTATGCGGCGCAAACGCCCATACGTCCAGGCGAGATGGCGCCTTACGCCATACCCTTTGTGGAGGCCGAGGCTTACGGGCTTGGCTGGTTTGTTGAGACCTATCGCGACACGCCGCTTGTGCACCACGGCGGCACCATCAACGGCTTTAAGAGTATCGTGGGCTTTTTGCCCCAGCACGACTGCGCCTTTGCCGTGTTGGTCAACCAAAATGGCTCAGCCGCACCGGCAACCATCATGCGCACGATTGCCGATGCGGTGATAGCTGTGGGTTCCGAGGATATTGACGAGCACAGCGGCGAGAAGCCCGGGGCTTTTGACTGGTGCGCGTTTTATGGCCAGTTGGCAGAGACGCAGCGTGCCAAAGCCGAGCAGGACTATCGCGCCGCCTTTGCCAAAAAGCGCCAGCAGCTGCCCGCTCAATGTGAGGGCAGCTATCAGCATCCCGCCTATGGTGAGCTGCGCATCGTCAACAGCCTGCGGGGCGCGCGCCTGCAAACCGGCAACCAGAACTTTCGCCTGCGCCCGGGCGCACAAACCCCTTGGGCGATTGACACGGGGATCTTGCGCCTGGCGGTGCCGTGCTATTTTGAAGGCGACAGCTTCAACGCCTTCTTGGAGCCCGAACTCAAAAAACCCATCCGTTTTGTGCAGGCGGCAGCCCCGGCAGCCCCGGTTGTCTCCGCAGCAAACTCGGGTGCCTCCGCAGCAAACTCGGGTGCCTCCGCGAGCCCCGTCCTTCTCACCAAGGACACCACCTTATGAGAATCACCAGTATCCAAACCCTGTTGGTTGCCACACAGCCAACCAGGCCGCTCAGGATCGCCCTGCCGGGGCTTACGCATAATCCGGCGCTGCTGGTGCGCGTTAACACCAGCGCGGGCAGCGTGGGCTTTGGCGAGGCCTGCCCCTTTGAGCCGGTTACCGGCAACAACCTGCAGCAGACCCGGCAGTTCATTCAAGCCATGAGTACGCAGCTTGCGGGCGAGGATCCGCTTTGCATCGAGCGCATCCACCGCGCGATGGATGCCTGCGACCCCGGTAACGCCGCCGCAAAGGCGGCCATCGATATCGCTCTGTATGACATCATGGGCAAACATGCGAAGCTTCCGCTCTATAAGCTGCTGGGCGGCAACGAGAACTCAACAAAAAGCGACATGACCATCGGCCTGGACGAGCCAGGCTGCATGTCGCAAAAGGCCCGGCAGTATGTAGGCGAGGGCTTCTCCATCCTCAAGATCAAGGTCGGGCTCAACCCCACAGACGACCTTGAAGCCATACGGCAGATTCGCGCGGCGGTTGGCCCCAAGGTCAGCCTGCGCCTGGATGCCAACCAGGGTTGGAGCGTCGAGCAGGCGATTGCCACCATGCGGGCAATGGAGGCCTTTGCTGTGGATGAGATCGAGCAACCCGTTGCCAACGGCGACCTTGTGGGCCTCAAGGCGGTGCGCACGCATATCAAGCAAGCCCTGATGCTGGACGAGAGCGTCTGCACTCCCCAAGACGCCGCGCGCGCTCTGGCGGCCGGTGCGGGCGATATCATCAACATCAAGCTCATGAAGTGCGGCGGCCTCTACCGCGCGCTGCAGATCAACGCTGTTGCCGAGGCGGCGGGTGTGCCCTGCATGGTGGGTTGCATGTCAGAAACACGGGTGAGCATTGCTGCCGGTGCCGCTCTCGCGGTGGCCTTGGGCAACATCTGCTACACTGACCTCGACAGCCATCGTGCGATTGCGCAGATACCCGGCATCAAGGGCGGTTTTGAGCAGCACGGCGAAACGATCACACTGTTGGAGAAACCTGGGCTTGGTTTGGATATCGACCTCGATTTTGACAAGGAGACAGTATGAGTGACACAGCAGGCGTCACCACGCCAAAAAAGCGTCTGAGTGCCTTTAAGATGGTACTTCTCGCCATTGGCTTTGTTGGCTCTGGTCTTTTGATAACAACGCTCTCCATGTATACGCTGCCGTTTTTTGCGCCGACCGCGGAGATCGGTATCCCGTTGCTTATTCCCATTGGGTGGGTTGGCATCATCCAAGGTGTCGCAACTGGCTTTGACTGCCTTATCGACCCACTTATCGCCTCGTGGAGCGACAACTCCAAGAACCCCCAGGGCCGTCGTTTGCCGTTCATGCGCAAGGCGTTTTTGCCGGCAGCGATCTTTGCCCTGCTGGTATTCTTTGCGCCCGTGCCTGAACTCAGCATCTTCAACGCCCTTTGGGTGCTGGTGATGTTGTTGGCATACTCGTTTACCCGCTCCATCTTTGACATCAACCTGCAGGCACTTCTCCCCGAGATTGTTGCTGACAGTCACCGGCGCCTGCGTTTTTATGCCATTCGCACCGGTATCGGCACGGTCTCTCAGTTGGTGATTGCGTTGGTTCCCGGCATTGCAGAGGGCATGCGTGCCAGCGGTATGGAGGCTATAAGTGCCTGGCAGATGTTGCTGGCTGTCTTTCCCCTTGTGGCGATTCTCTTCATGCTGCCCACCGTGCTTTTTATCCGTGAGACCGACTACGTGACCCCCGCAGCTCCAGAGCAGGAAAAGGCGAGCGTCTGGGCCAGTGTCAAAGAGACACTCAAGGTTGGGCCCTTCAGGGTCTTTGTGAGTGCGGCAGTGCTCTTCACGTGTGCGACTGGTGTTGCGACTGCGTCTCTGTCCTATTACATCATGGTGCTCTTTGGCATGAGTGTTGGCATGATGACCATCATAATGATCGTCATGGTGCTTGCCTCGTTTGTGTTCTACCCAGTGGTCCTGATGGTCTCCAGACGTACGGGCAAGAAGACCATGATGATGGTGAGCTGCGTGGTGTGTCTGGTTGGCTATCTGATCATATTCTTCTACGAGCCCATCGGGGCGCTTTTTGGCACCGCACCGCTCCAAGCAGGCGATTTCTGGGCGGGGCCTGCCGGCGTGGGTGCCCAAAGTGGCTATGTTGTGCTGCTGCTGCTTGTGGGCGTACTGTTCGGTTTTCCCATAACCACCGGCAACCTGCTCACCAACACCGCGTTCTCGGACATCATGCAGTATCACAGCATCCGCACCGGGCGCACGCGCTCGGGTATGTTTGCGGCGGCGGTCAACATCATCTTGGCGATACCGTCCACGCTGGTGCCAGCGGTTGTGGGCGTGCTCATCTACCTGGGCGCTACTGGCGAAGTCCCAACGGTTATGGGCGTGCAGTCAACCGCCCTGGTGGCCGCGGCGGGCTGCATTCCGGCGTTCATCGTCTTTAGGTTTTATCAGGAGCGCGAAGTTCTTGACACTATAGCCACAGCACTGCCGGCTTCAGCTCCCCCAGATGTTCCAGGCGATGAGATAACCGCGTAATGTTCGACAAGCTGGTGAGCATCGGCTTGCATGTTGCACGGCCGTTTATAGGCAAGAAGTACCGCAGCTCCTGGCCTATCGAGGGCACCATGGAGCATTTAGGTCGGGGAGAAACCCTTTACTGGTGCTACAAGCGCTTTTGCCAGCCGATCGAGGAGCCCCAACCGGGCGAGGGCATAGCCGAGCGTTTTGCTCCGCTGACCGCGGATGCGGTTGTCGTGGCGATGGACGGCGCAGACACCTGCACATATTTTGAAGCGCCCACGCCTGCTGACTGGCAAGCGCACGCATGGGCGACCGTGAGTTGCGCCGGTGACATACTGGCGACAAACGACGTTTTAGAAGCATCTTGCGTGGAACATAAAGGAGGCGAGACAAAAAAGGAACCTTCCCTCTTTTGTCTCCCTTTTTGTCTGAGCGCCACTCGTATGTTTGCCGACATCGCCAGTTTTTATCTCGACGCAGACTTGGTTTGTGCCAACCTGGAGTGCCCCGTTGTTCCCAGCCTGCCGACATCGGGCTTGCCGCCGCGCTCATGGCTGAAGCCGCTTTCTCTCAACCTCAGCGCCCCCTTGGTGCAAAGTTGGCTCGCCCAAGGCATCAACTTGGTGTCCACAGCTAACAATCATGCGCTCGACCAAGACCCCGAGGGCCTCAGAGCGACCATTCAGTTTTTGGAGGAGAATAACTGCGCCTTTGTGGGTACGGCAGCGACCGCTGAGGCGGCAGCCAACGAGCCCTTTTATCTCACTGCCTTGGGCGACATCAAGGTGGCGCACATCGCCTGGACCTTCTCACTCAGCAACCACCCTGCGCCCGCGGGGCACGAATACCTTGTCAACTACCTGCGGCTCAACCAGGCAAGCGTAGACCTGGCACCGCTTTGCGCCCAGGTCGCCGCCGCCCGCGCCGCCGGCGCTGATATCGTGCTGGCGCACCTACATTGGGGTTTGGAGTTCGAGGCATACCCCAACGCAGTTCTGATCGATAACGCGCATCGCATTATTGAGATAGGCGTGGATGTCATTATCGGCAATCACCCCCATCACGCGCAGCCCTGGGAGTGGCACTCGTATGCAGATGGAAGCAACACCCAGCGCGTGGGGCTTATCCTCTACGCCTTGGGCGATTTTCTCTCATATCAGCGCGGCTTGCCCACCAATCTGTATGTCTCAGCCGTGGGGCGCATCAAGCTGGCAAAAGGTTCAGACGCTACCGGTAATGAGCGAGCTTGGGTGAGCGGTTTTGCGCCGCTGCCTCTGTTTCAGTTTGCGGTTTTTAAGGGCAGACGCTGTCAGGACGTGCGCATGCTCGATCTGGCGCGCCTGGCCAAGAACGACTTTGAGTGCTTGCTGCCTGGTTATGGCGCGCATCACAAACGGCGTGCCCGCAAGCTCTGGCAACTCGCCAAAAAACTGCGCCTGGCTTGACAATATCCCTATGTAGTTTCTAAGACAATTTTTAAAATACTGAGCTGTAACCTGCGAAGGATTGTACAGAATCCAGCTCTGCTGCAAAATTTGCAGCAGACTAAAGGAGGTCGTTCATGTCAACGATTGACAAGATTTCATCGCTCAGGAATTACCAAGCCGTGCTCGATAAGGTTGAGCCCGGAAGCCCTGTGTTTTTAACAAAGAACGGAACCGGGCGTTATGTCATAGCCGATACAGCCGAATATGATTTTCTGTACCGAACGGCTTTTGGCGAGTTTTTCAAAAAGCTTAACGAGAGCCGCGCTGAAGCTGAGCGTGAAGGCTGGATTACCGAGGATGCCGTGCGTGCGCGCTTTGGGATTTTAGCAGATGTATAGATTGGTATATTCTCCATATTCTCCTGCCGCACTGCGCAAGCTGGATAGCTATTTTTGTTTTCAAGATTCTTTTGTATAATTGTCTGCAGCCAGCAGACCACGAGAGTTAAGGATGCTGTAAGCTTAATCAGAATTGTTTGGCAAGCTGGTATCTGTTGATGCTACTCGGTGAAATTCGGTGGATATTGGAGGAAAGATTATGAAGAAAGCCCTGGTAGTCGTTGCGGCACTATTGGTTTTGTCAACTCTGTTAGCACTGGTAGGTTGCGGCGGAGGCATTGAGGGCACTTACGGCTCTGATGCAGACGAGAGTCTGACTATCGAGGTCAAAGGAGGGGACGAATTCGTCCTTCATTACGGTGACAGCTTTGTTAGTGGCACCTATTCGGATAAGGGAAGCGGAGAGTACTCCTTTACCGTTGATTCAACTCCAGGCATTGGCGGAGCGAATTTTACTGGTAAACTCAATGGAAACACACTTGTAGTCAATGGTTCGATATCGGTTTTTGGTATAACCAACATTGAGAACATCACATTTACCAAACAATAACTGCTTAAAGTTGGCTGAACGTGCCAAGTGGGTCTCCCGATCCGTGGTGTTCTCATGGGTCATGCCGTCGAGCAGGTGCCCAAGCCATGACAAAGCAAGAAGATGCAGCAAAGAGTCTTTTGAGATTTGCTGAGAAGATTGATTTTGACACTGTTGGCAAACCTGCGTCACTAAATATCATAACCTTCAACGGCTTTGCCCACCAACGAGCCGATGGAATTAATGTAATACCCATTTCGACACTAGGTGCTTAATGTGAGTAGGCGCACGCACAAGTGCCGATATTCTTATGTTGACGATACCGATAAAATCGCGGTAATGATACGGGAGAAGGCCGAGCCACAGGGGCTCGACCTTCTCCCTAAGGGTTTAGCGCTTAACCCAAAAACTTCGCGACAGACTTGCCGCACTCGCGACCGAGCACGATGGCGATACCCAGGCTCACGCCAGGCGTGGGGGTGATGTACTCGATGCCAAAGCGGCGACCGCAGTCATTGCCGCTGACGTAGAGGCCGCCGATGGGCTTGAAGTCCTTGTCCAAGGCGTTTTGCTCGCCGTCGGTGATGATGCCACCCATGGTGCACATCAGCTCGCCCAGGCCAGGGTTGCCGGACACGGCGTAGAAGGGGCCGCTCTTGACGGGAAAGAGCACCGCGGCGTCGCGCCCAAAGTCCTCATCAGCACCAGCCGCACAATAGGCGTTGTACTTCTCGATCTCCGCCACAAAGTTGGCCACGGCATCACCGGTCAGACCCAACTGCCCTGCCAGACCCTCAAGGGTGTCGTCGGCAAGGTAGTCAGGTGACGCGAACATGGGGCCACCACCCATCTCGCCAGCGCCAGCGTCGGGCTCGGGCTCGACCCAGGTGCCCTGGAACTTGGCATAGGCCTTGTCCATATCGGCACGCACGCCCGCAACGGCTGCCGGGGTGGGCTCCATGCCACCATGTTGCGGCACATAATAGGAGCGATAGGTATCGAAGTTATTGTCAAAGACGCAGTGGATAGGCTCGCGCTGCATATAGACGTTGGGCACGCCGCGCTGCTCGACGATGGGATAGAACTCGTTGCAGAAGCGCTTGCCGTCGCCGCGCACCCACACGGCCTGCGGCAGGTTGGACATGCCGGCGGGCGGCTGGATGTGCTTGGCGTTCATGCCCGCAACCGGCAGGGTCTCCAGGTGGGCGCCCGCCCAGTGCGCCATCTTGACGCCGTCGCCGTTGGCGTTGGGGTTAGCCAGCGAGAAGCCACCCGGCTCAGCGGGCTTATTGAAGCCCTCCTCGCCAACCAGGGCGTTATAGAGGTCGGGCATGAGGTCTTGGAGCATCTCGTTGTTATAGCTGAAGCCGCCGGTGTTGATGACAACAGCCTTGCAGTTGAACTTGACGTAGCCCGCCGGGGCTGAGGCCACAACACCCGCTACCTGGCCACCGTTCATGACAAGGTATTCGCCGCGGGTCTCGAAGAAGAACTCGGCACCGGCATCGATGGCAGCCTGGCGGTTATAGCCCTGCACCTTGGTCTGGTTGCACTCGCCATAGCACGAGAAGGTGCCCGGCCAGAACTTGATGGGGCCGATGTTGGGCAGGATGTGCTCCCAGGTCTCGCCCTCAGAAGGCCAGCCGGTGTGGGTGAGAGTGGCAAAGTCCTCGTCGGTCAGGCGGTCGTAGTACCAGTCTGAGTGCTCGCCCATATGCTGGGCGAACTTCATGATAAGCGTGGGGTTGGCTTGGTTGCCCACCATCGTCATCCAGTTTTGCATGTACTCCGCAGGGTCGACATGCGGCACGGGATTGTAAGCGGTCAAGCGATCCAGCACCTTGGAGTTGATGGCACAGCTCTCGTTGCCCACCGCCATATAGCTCTCCTCGGGCTGCACCTCGATCAAGGCGACCTTCTTGCCCTGC
>JAITTM010000037.1 GCA_031286975.1 Coriobacteriales bacterium | reverse complement strand
TTGAGCACGAGGTTCATGTCGATCTCTGCCCGCGAATCCTCGCGGTAATCCAAATCGAGCAGGAGCCGCCCGTCCACCATTCCCACGCTCACAGCGGCCACCTGGTCAAAGAGCGGATTGGTGCGCAGCTTGCCCGCGTTCTTCCAGGTCTCAAGCGCGTCGTGCAGTGCCAGCCACGCGCCACAGATGGAGGCCGTGCGGGTGCCGCCGTCTGCCTGGATGACATCGCAGTCGACGGTAACGGTGATCTCGCCCAGCAGATCCATGTTGACCACCGCCCTGAGCGAGCGCCCGATGAGCCGCTGTATCTCCTGCGTGCGCCCCTGCGCGCCGTTGCGTTCGCGACGGGTGCGACGCGGTGTCGCGCTGGGCAGCATCGCATACTCCGCGGTCACCCAGCCTTTGCCGGAGCCCTTGCGCCAGGCGGCAACGGACTCCTCGATGCTGGCGGCGCAAAGTACCTTGGTGTCGCCAAACTCCACCAGGCACGAGCCTAGCGCGGGTTTAAGATACCCGCGGGTGAAGGTCACCGGCCGCAGCTGCGCCTCAGTGCGATTGAACGAACGTGCGTCTAGCATAGGCAAAACTCCTTCTGTCGTCGTATCGGTGAGAAAACCGGGCTGCTGCCGTAGGGCTGGGTGCCTCGAATCTGCGTCCTGTAAGCCTTGCGCCCAAGGTGCCCGCCGCCTTTTTGGCCGCAGGCATCTCTTTGCTTCAGCATGCGCGCTCCTTCTTGCCCAGGCCTTGCTCCAGCTCGGCGATGCTTACGTGCAGCGGGTCGCCCACGGGGCGCGCCAAAATCGCGGAGCCCAGGCGCGCGAACTCCTCCGTATCCTCGGCGGTGGTGGCAAAGCGCAACACAGGCTGGGCATCAGGCGCAGCGAGTTGGCCTTTGCGGGCGAGTGTCGAGGCCACTTCAAGCGCGGTCTCCTCCGCAGATGAGATTATCTGGATATCCGGCCCCATGATGGACGAGATAAGCGGCGTGAGCAACGGATAATGCGTGCAGCCCAGCACCAGGGTGTCGATGTTGCAGCGCTTGAGGGGGTTGAGGTAGTCGCGCGCGATTTCTTGGAAGGCGGGACGGATGTAAAGCGACGAGGTCTGCGCCATGATGTCCTCGAGGGGGTTGCGGTCGAGGCGCAGGCCCTGCTCGACCATCTCGACAAAGCGCGGCGTGGCAGAGGAGAACACCGTGATGCCAGCGTCCAGGTCGCGGATGGCCTTGGTGTAGGCGCCTGACTCGATGGTGGCAATGGTGCCGATAACCCCCACGCGACGCGATACCGTGGCCTGCACAGCCGCGCGGGCACCTGGCTCGATGACGCCCAGTACCGGCACATCAAAGAGGCGCTGCACCGTCTCAAGCCCGGCTGCCGTAGCCGAATTGCAGGCGATGACCAAAAGCTTTACCTCCTGCTTGACCAGCCAGCTGCTGATCTGCCGCGCAAAGGCCTTGACCTCGGCAAGCGAGCGGGGACCATAGGGGCAGCGCAGGGTGTCGCCAAAGTAGTAGATGGATTCATGGGGCAGCCGTGCCGCTATCTGGCGCGAAACAGTCAGCCCGCCCACCCCTGAGTCAAAGACCCCGATAGGACGCTGCGCCCTGAGTTGATTGCGTTCGAAAGCGGTTTCCATAGAGGTCAGTATACCGCTTTGCTCGTGTTGGAGTCCTCGGCAGCAGGAAGAAGGTAGCGATGCAACTTGCCCAGCAGCTCGTCAAGATCTATGGGCTTGCCAACATGGTCGTTCATGCCGGCAACCAAACACCGCTCGATGTCCTCCTTGAAGACATTGGCGGTCATGGCGATGATGGGGACAGCTTGGGCACGCGGATGGTCAAGGGCACGAATCTGCCGTGTGGCCTCCAGGCCGTCCATCTCGGGCATCTGCATGTCCATGAGGATCATGGAGTAGCGGTTGGGGTCGGCCGCGAACTTCTCCACAGCGATCTGCCCGTTCTCGGCGATATCGATGAGCAGCTCGGTTGGCTCAAGCAGTGCCAGCACGATCTCCTGGTTGATCTCGATGTCCTCGGCCAGCAGTATGCGCACGCCCGCGAAGCGCTCGATGGCGCGCTCGTCGTTGCTCTGCATGAGATTCTCAAAGCCGATGCACTCGTTGATCAACTCAGCCACGGTTGAAGGAAAGAGCGGTTTGGAGAGGTACTTGTCCACACCGGCCGCACGCGCATCCGTCTCGATCATCCCCCACTCGGTAGCCGAGATCATGGTGATGACGGACTGCTCGTTGTCGATGCTGTTGATCCTCCGTGAGAGCTCGAGTCCGTCCATGCCCGGCATCCGCCAGTCGATGAAGTAGATGTCGTAGCTGTTGCCGGCCTCGATGAGCTCCAGCGCGCGCGCGCCGCTGAGCACCGTGTCGCAGGTGATCTCATGGGTGTGCGCCAGATCCGTGAAGAAGTCAAGTATCCCCTGATCATCGTCAACAACCAGGATACGCAGGTTGCCCCAGTTGGCACCGTTTTTGAGCAGACCGCTTAGGCAGCCCTGCCCGCCGTGCTTGAGTCTGACGGCAAACGCAAAGGTGGAGCCCTTGCCAAGCTCAGACTCCAGCCAGATCTCACCGGCCATCAGCTCGACGATGCGCTTTGAGATGGCCAGCCCCAGACCCGTACCGCCAAACCTGCGCGAGGTGTCACTTTCCGCCTGCTCAAAGGAGCTGAACAGGCGGGTTTTTTGCTCCTCGCTCACCCCGATGCCCGTGTCGCTGACCTCTATTTGCAGCATGCAGCTGCTCTCGTTCTCTTCAAGCAGCTTGGCGCTCAGACTGATGCTGCCCTGCTCAGGAGTGAACTTGACCGCGTTGGACAGCAGATTGGTGATGACCTGCGCCAGACGCTGATCGTCGCCTTCCAGCTTATGGGGGATCCGGTGGTCGATGGTCACGCTGAACTGTTGCTTGCGCTCCTCAACCCTGAAGTTGATTACGTTGACGACCTTGCGGAGCATGTGCTCGAACTCAAAGGTCACGATAGAAAGCTCCAGCTTGTTGGCCTCGATCTTCGACATATCCAAGATGTCGTTGATTACCCCCAGCAGATGGGTTGAGGCGTCCTCGATCTTATCCAAGGCATAATCTTTGCGCTCAAGGTCGCTAGACGATCTACCGATGGAGGTCATGCCGATGATGGCGTTCATCGGCGTACGCATCTCATGGCTCATATTGGAGAGAAAATCGCCCTTGGCCTTGCTCGCCTGCACTGCCTGCTCCAGTGCATTGAGGCGCTCCCTTTCAAGGGTGTCGCGCAAAACGGTGCTCGCCAGCATCAACGCGCCAGAGCGCAGGATATCGACCTCATCGGTGGCAAAGTAGCGGCTGTCATCCCTACAGTCATCAAAACTGACAAAACCCCAGAACTCGGTTTGCAGGATGACGGGAATCACCAAGATGGATTTGATGCCATATTGCCGCAGGGCATTCTGCTCGTCTGCTGAAAGCGAATGTATCGGGCCGTTGACCACCTCGTTCTTCGCAAAGCTCTTCTCCCAGGCGGGGATGGTATCGTGGTAGGCATAGCCGGTCATAGCCAACAGGGAGTTTCGATTGTAGTCGGTGTCCCTGACCCAGCTGAACTCCTGCATGTAGCACAGTTCGCCGTTGCGCTCGTGATTGCGCCAGATATACATCCGATCCAAGTCGAGGTCGCGCCCGATATTGGCCATCGAGGTTTCCAGTGTCCGCTTCAGGTCAAGCGAGTCGGAGGCGAGCAGTGTGCCCGCGGACTCATTGACTATGCCTAGCAGCTTGTTGTCGCGCACGGTCCTGGCCTGCTCATTGGCAAACAAGGTGGTTTGGAAGACGATAAGCAAGCCGATGAACATCGCAATGAACAGGTAGGAGAAGTAATGGTCGGATAGTTGCTGCTCCACCGAGAGCCTGATTCCCAGCACCTCGGATATGAAGTCCGGGTACCAATAGCCAAGCAGATAGCAGGCTGCCACTATCACGGCCTGCACCAGCAACATGATATAGAGACTGCGACCGCTCATCAGCAGGAAGACAACAACCGTACTCAGCACAAAATACGCGATTATCGACGAGCTCATGCCACCCAGAAAGAAGAAGGCAACGGGAAACATGATGTCGCAGATCGCGATGGTGCTTACCCAGGTCATAATCTTATGCAACTTGAAACGATTGCTCAGGTAGAAAATGATTACGAGCGTGATGATGATAGCCGCGATGATGAGTATCAAGAAGATGCTTGCCTGCATAGCGATGCGCTGCACGATTACAAAGACACAGAGCAAAAAGC
>JAITTM010000166.1 GCA_031286975.1 Coriobacteriales bacterium | reverse complement strand
CTGTATTGTATCTGGGGAACCGTCATGATAGCGCTCAATACCACCATCATGGGCGATGCCCGTGCTGGTGCCGAGGCCGTGGGCATCGACCCCACGACAGCAACCGTGCTGGTAGGACTGATGTCCCTCATCAGTGGCATCAGCCGTGTGATTGTGGGTGCGATCTACGACCGCAGCAGCCTCAGGACTGTCATGCTGCTCTCTACCGGCGTTGGGCTGCTTGCCGCAAGCGGATTGGCCATCGCCTTTGTGCTCAAAGCCGCGGAGCTCTATCTGGTGGCAGCAGTCGTTCTGGGCTTCACCTTTGGCAGTGTGCCGGTCATCGCCTCGGCCTTTGTGCGGCAGGCGTATCCCGCCCGCGACTTCCCGCGCAACCTCGCCCTAGCCAACCTCAACATTGCCAGCGGTGCTGTGGTCAGCGCCCTTATCATCAACATCGGGCGCGCCTGGGGTGGCGACGGAGCAATCTATGCTACGCTTGCCGTGCTGGTGCTTATCGCCCTCCTAGATATATTCGTGTTCACCAGGCGCCTGTCTCCCCAGGCCTCCTAAAGCAGACACGCTTGCCACGCCGCCCGCGCATCTCGTCTGCGCGGGCGCATCGGTTGCAGTGGGTACAGCCATAGCATATCGCTGCCTGCTCGCCTTAAGATACCGGTTGTTTCTTGGGGAACCACAGAACCTGCTTAGGCTTCTTTACCAGCTCTTTGGCAAGCTCTTCAATCGTGCCGTACTTGAGCACGAATGCCTGGCAGTGGTGCACGCAGGTGGGGGCTTTGCCCAGCGCGGTACGGTCGGCGCACAGGTCGCAGAGATCGGTGGGGGCGACGATCTTGTTCCAGTTGAAGTGATGCCCTCCCTCGCCTCCGTCATCCTTTTGCCAAGGTCCATCGTCAAAGACGCGAATGCCCCAACGACCTACCGGAAAGTGATGCTCCTCCTTGCAAGCAACCACGCAGGTCTCGCAACCAGAACAGAATTCATAATCTATCAGGAGTCCATAATCAGCCATTGCACACCAGCTTTCCAAACTTCTCATCGACCAGCTTCATGTCAGTGTCGTAGCTCTCTTGCAGCGGGGTTACCGAGCAGATATTGGCTTTGTATGGCGCGCCATAACCGAGCTTCGAATTATAGTGGTTGGGGATGAGGACATTGCAGTTGGACTGGAAGGTACCATAGAGGTTGGGCGCGTTGCCCTCCTGCTCAGGGAACCACCAGCCATGCTGTGCCATGACGACACCCGGTTTGACGATGGGGGAGAGCTTGGCCTTGAACCTCGCTTTGCCGTAGCTGTTCTCGATCTCGACCCACTGACCATCGGCGACACCGAGTCGCAGGGCATCTTTGGGGTTGATCTCGATCAAGGCATCGGGGTTGAGCTCACGGAGCACGGGTATCTGGCGGTGCTCACTGTGGAAGAACGCATAGGCGCGCGCACCTGTGGTGAGGATGAAGGGGTACTTCTCAAACAGCTCAGGGGAGCCGTAGGGGCTGAAAGCCGGCTCTGAATAATAGGGCAGTGGATCTTCGCCGTTGTTAGCAAAGGCGGTTGACCATAGTTCGACGCGGCCGGTGGGGGTCAAAAAGCCAGGCAGGCGATCGGGACGGAGCTTGCCCGACTCGTATTTGCGGTAATTGACACCGCGTTGGAAGTTGACAATCTCGCGCAGCTCGGGCCAGGACATCTTGGCAACGTTGGCACGGCGCTGATCAAGAAAGTCATCCGCGTCCTTGAACATACCATGCAGTGCCGTGCTGCCCAGGTATTCGCCCAGCTCGATCATGATGGTGGCATCGCTTTTGGTCTCGCCCACATCGACGGCCTTGTTGATACTGCCGATGGTGACGGGTGAACCAAAGTAGTGCGTCATGCTCACGTCGTTCTTCTCGGCACAGGAGGCCAAGGGGAGGATAAGGTCGCAGAGTCCCTCGACCGAGGGCGTCATGAACAGATCGGTCGCGAAGTTGAATTCAAGATCCTTGAGACCCTCGTACCACTTGTCGCTTTCTGCCGAGCAGGTGGCGGCGAGCAGGTTGGTCGACTGGATCCACACCATGCGGATAGGGTAGGGCTTGCCCGTGGTGACGGCATCGAACATGATGTCAGCGTGGGCATTACGGATATTGTTGACATAGAGCGGATATTCCTTCATGCCGATGGTCTTGGCCTTGAGCTCATCGGGCAGCGCGTCCCAACCGATACGGCGGGTGGGCCGTGCGGCATCCTCTGCGGCGGTGCCGTCGGCGGCGGCATCTGCGTTATCGAGGTCGACCTCAATCTTCTCAACGCCTTCTGCGGCATCGATCTCGGCGATGATCTGCCCACCGGGGACATCGATGTTGCCGGTGATGGCCATGAGGGCGAGCAGGCAATGACCGGCCTGGTTGCCATTCTGGTTCTGGTCAAGCGCCAGACCCCAGGCGATGGAGGCTGGCTTGGCGGTGCCGTACAAGCGAGCTGCCGCATAGATATCCTCAACGGGGATATCGCAGATCTGGGCAGCCTGCTCGGGTGACATGGTCTTGACGCGCTCGGCGAACTCGTCAAAGCCGTAGCACCACTTCTCCACGAAATCGTGATCATACAGATCCTCGCTGATGATGATGTTGAGCCATGCCATGGCAAGGGCGGTGTCAGTGCCAGGGCGCACACGGCATTGCACGGCAGAGCGGGTCGAGAGCCAGTTGACGCGGGGGTCGACGGTGATGAGCTTGGCGCCGCGCTTCATGAGGTCGATGACCGCATGGCCCCACAGGCCGTCTCCGTTTGAGGGCAGCGGCTCCTTGCCCCAGACGACGATGACCTCAGGCACGGTGAAGGCGGGGTTGTCGTAGGTGCCCTCAAGGCCGCCCGCGTAGTCCATCTCTGGGTAGTAAGCGCCCAGCACGTGCGAACAGGCAGCAGAGCGCGGCTGATAGCAGGCATAGCCAGACTGTGTGTAGCAGGCGTTTGGTGTGCCCAACACGGCCTGCGCCATATCGGATACCATGATGCCGCCGCTGCGGCCGGTGCCGGAGAGCACGGCCATGCACTCGGGGCCGTAGGTATCACGAAAGTAGTCGCGCTTCTCCTTGATGAGGGCAAAGGCCTCATCCCAGCTCACGCGATACCATTTGTCCGCTTTGCCGCGATCCTCGCGGGCGCGGCGCATGGGATAGATAACGCGGCTGGGGTTGTACACGTAATCCTTCAGGGCAAGACAGCGGGGGCAGAGACGACCCTTGGTGACGGGGTTGTTCTCGTCGCCTTCGACGTGGTCAAGTATTCCATCTTTGACATAGAGCTTCAAACCGCAGCCTACGGGGTGGCACCCGGGAGGCGACCACATGGAAGTGCGCGTGACCGTAAACTCACCATCCTCATACCTCCATGGCTTTCCCAGGTCATTCTTGAACTCCATAGCGCTCCTCTCTCTCCAACTCAGGCGTCCTGCCAGAACGTGATAATCACACGATAGCCGATACATCGGGGCTGTCATGAGTCTTGGATACTAATGTCGTACGCAAGGCATAGTCCTTTGCGTCCTATGTGTTTGCAGGCAATCAGGTTTGGGAGAAGCCCGGGCACCCAAGAGGCAGGAGCGTGAGCAAAACGCGTGAAAACCGAGCAAAGCGTATATGAATACGTGAGCGAGACTGTGACGAGTGGCTCAGAGAGGCTCAAAACGCCAGGGCGGCACAGGGTGCGAGCAAAACGCGTGAAAACCGAGCAAAGCGTATATGAATACGTGAGCGAGA
>JAITTM010000096.1 GCA_031286975.1 Coriobacteriales bacterium | reverse complement strand
ACCGCCCCTGCCGATGCCGCCCCGCAAAACCCTCAAACACTGCACGGCAATTCGAGCTGGTCGGGGTGACAGGATTTGAACCTGCGACATCCTGCTCCCAAAGCAGGCGCGCTACCAAGCTGCGCTACACCCCGACTCTGCGATAAACGCAAGTTGTCAGTATAGGGTTCTGGACAAATCAATAATCAAAAGCCGGGCGCTTTGGGGTGGGTGAGGGGGTTCGAACCCCCGACCTTCGGAGCCACAGTCCGACGCTCTGCCAATTGAGCTACACCCACCGTAACGCGCGAGGAGAAAGTATAGCATTTTTTTCTCCCGCGCAAACGGACAAGGTGTGATATTTGTGCCTTCAGTTTGCTGGTAGGTCTGGTACCATACGATATGCGAAATTCCTGTCGCAAAAACACCATGCGGGCGTGGCGGAACTGGCAGACGCGCCAGGTTTAGGTCCTGGTAGGGAAACCTGTGGAGGTTCGAGTCCTCTCGCCCGCACCACACGTGAGGAGAAAACATGAAGCGAGGAAAGAAAATCGTTGCCACCCTGTGCTCAACAGCGCTGGTTGCAACCATGTTCATGATGGCTGGCTGTGGCAACGAGAGCAAGCCGTCTGCTGACAATAGCGCTGCAAACGGCGACAAACCCAGCGCGCAGAAGTATATCATCGCCACCGATACGACCTTTGCGCCTTTTGAGTTCGAGAACGCACAGGGCGAGTATGTGGGCATCGACGTCGATATCCTCGCCGCCGTCGCCGCTGATCAGGGCTTCGAGTATGAGCTCCAGCCCCTTGGCTTTGACGCAGCGCTGCAATCCCTCACATCGGGGCAAGCAGACGGTGTTATCGCCGGCATGAGCATCACCGAGGAGCGCGAGAAGATATTCGACTTCTCGGCACCGTATTTCGATTCCGGTGTTGTGATGGGCATCTCCGCCACGGATGATACCATCAAGAGCTACAGTGACCTCACTGGCAAGACGGTTGCTGTCAAGAACGGAACCGAGGGCGAGGCCTTTGCGCAGAGTATCGCCGAGCAGTATGGCTTCACCTTGGTCAATTTTAAGGATTCCGCGATGATGTACGAGGATGTCAAAGCAGGCAACTCCCAGGCCTGTTTTGAGGATTACCCCGTCTTGGGTTATGCCATCACGCAAAACGTCGGTCTACAGATCGTCACCGATAAAGAGCGCGGATCCTCCTATGGTTTTGCCGTGAAGAAGGGCGAGAACGCCGAGCTTCTCGCGGCATTTGATGCCGGTCTTGCCAACATCAAGGCAAACGGCACCTACCAGGCGATCCTCGACACCTACATCCAAAAATAACGGATGAAGCTGTAGCGCCCCCACGATATGAGTTTTCTCGAACTGATACAGGAGTCATTCCCCCTGCTCATGATGGGCATGGGGTTGACTCTTGAATTATCCGTTGTAGCGCTGCTCATGGCTATGCTCATCGGCTTGGGCTCCTGCCTGCTCAACATCTCGAAGAATCGTGTGTTCCACGCGGTCTCGCAGGGTTACATCAACATCATCAGGGGAACGCCACTTCTGGTGCAGGCGTTCTTCATCTATTTTGGCGTCACACAGGCAATCGGCATGCGCATGCCTGCGTTCACGGCCGGCGTCATAGCGCTCTCCCTCAACGCGGGCGCCTACCTCTCCGAGGTATTCCGCGGCGGTATCCAGGCGGTGAGTGCGGGGCAGATGGAGGCGGCACGGAGCCTGGGTATGCCCTATCGCACCGCCATGCTGCGCATCATCCTGCCGCAGGCGCTACGGGTTGCCATCCCCTCGATAGTCAACCAATGCTGCATCACCATCAAGGATACCTCCATCATCTCGGTCATCGGCTTGGCGGAGCTTACCATGCGCGGTCAGCAGATCATCGCGCGCACCTATCGTTCATTTGAGGTGTGGATCCTCGTGGGCGTGCTGTATTTCATCATCATCTATGCAGTAACCAAGTTATCGCAAGTTATGGAAAAGAGGCTGTCCCTTGCCAATAAAGGTGGAGATCAGGAACCTTCATAAGCACTTCGGCAAGAACGAGGTGCTCCGTGGTATGAGCCTCGACGTGAGCGAGGGAGAGGTCATCTGCCTCATCGGTCCATCGGGCTCCGGCAAGAGCACGTTTTTGCGCTGCATCAACTCGCTGGAGCAGCCCACGCAGGGCACCGTGACGGTGGACGGCCATCTCATAACCGACAAACACGCGAATCTGGACAAGATCAGGGAGTCCATCGGGATGGTCTTCCAACAGTTCAACCTCTTTCCGCACCTGAGTGTCCTCAAGAACATAACCATCGCTCCCATCCAGACCCGCTACATGAATAAAGAGGACGCGGAGAAAAACGCGCTCAAACTGCTCGCGCGCGTTGGCTTGCTTGAGAAGAAGGACGCGTATCCGGCCAACCTTTCCGGCGGGCAACAGCAGCGCGTCGCGATAGCGCGTGCCTTGGCCATGGGTCCGGCGCTCATGCTCTTTGACGAGCCTACCAGCGCCCTTGACCCCGAGATGGTGGGCGACGTGCTTGAGGTCATGCGCGAGCTGGCCAATGACGGCATGACGATGATCATCGTCACCCACGAGATGGGCTTTGCCCGCGAGGTCGCCGATCGCGTTATCTTTATCGACGAGGGCTTGGTGGTCGAGCAGGGCCCTCCCTCAGAGGTCTTTGGCAACCCCCAAAACCCGCGCACCATCTCATTTCTCAACAAGGTGCTATGATGCCTACTTGGATAAGACATCCTGTTGAGAATACCGTGTGCAGTCGCGGGCTGCGCACGGCAACAAAGACTGCGAGGTTCGTGTGTTTGGCATAAGCAACTACGGGGTATTTATCCTAGCGGGCATCATGCTCAATCTGACGCCGGGCATCGACACGATCTACATCCTCACCAAGTCGATCTCCGGTGGCAGGAGGCACGGCATCGCCTCAGCCTTGGGCATCTCCACGGGATGTCTGGTGCATACGGTCTTGGCAGCCCTGGGTCTCTCCCTCATCCTTTTGTCCTCTGCTGAGCTCTTCTTTGCGGTCAAGGTGGCGGGCGCCGCCTATCTGGTGTTCATGGGCGTGCGCGCCATTCTCAATAAAAAAGCCCTTACGCCTGCCAAGGAGGGGGAGACTCCCACGAAGCTGCGCAAGGTCTATGTGCAGGGAATCATCACCAATGTGCTCAATCCCAAGGTCGCCCTGTTCTTTTTGGCGTTTTTGCCGCAGTTTGTCGATCCCAACAGCTTTTATGGCCCCGTTCCGTTTTTGATTCTGGGTCTGACCTTTGTGGCAACCGGCACCATCTGGTGTCTGGTGATTGCCCAAGGCGCCTCATATTTCCATCGCCTGCTCAGCCGCAATACGCGGGTCGCCAAAGTCACAAACCTGCTTGCCGGCAGCATCTACATCCTGCTGGGTCTGAGCATCTTCAACACCCACGTCGACGCATAGGCAGCGGGTTTTCTCCGCACTCAGCTTCTCCGCATTGGGATAAGCGCGAGCATTTCAACTTGATTTTATGACGCTATGACCACTGTAAGCGTGACCAACTTCAGAAAAAATATCTTCAGCTTGCTGTCCGAGACCATCAGCCACAATGCGCCACTCCACGTGATTACCAAAGAGGGCAGTGCTGTTGTATTGAGCGAGGAAGACTATAACGCTTTGCAAGAAACGCTGTATATTTCATCGGTGCCGGGTTTAAGGGATACCATTGTTGAGGCTATGGACACGCCGATCGAAGATTGTATTAACGAGAAGCTGGTGGTGCAAGTGGGACAGAAGACGAAACACCAGGCAAAAATCAAGATGGTGTATCTGACTCGCCTGGGTTTCGGTCTTGAGCTTGCTGCCTAGCTCTTGACATACTCCATGATGTCACCAGGTTGGACATCAAGAGCTTGACAGAGGCGCTCCAAAACCTTGGGGCTGATACCTGCCCCTTTGCCCATTGCAGCAATCGTGGTTGGTGAGAGCCCGGCAATTTCGATCAGGTCTGACCGATTGATGCCGCGGTCTATCAGTATCTTCCAGAGCAGATTATAGTTGTACATTTCGCACTCCTTTCTACGCGCCTATTATGGAGTAATCATTCAAAGAATTCAAGATAATCTTTATTATTCTGTAGATTTCTGTTGACAGTATCTACATCTCATTGTAGAATATATCCATAGTAATAAAGATATGGAAGGAATCAAGCATGTTTCACGACATCACAGACAAGATAAAGGCGGCAGGGATTACCCCGGAGGAGATAGTCGAGGCCTGTGGGCGGGGGATCGTGATAGTCGGCAGCGACATCATGGCAGTCAACCGTGGAGCCGAGGCGCGTGCATTGAGATACATCGAGGGGCTGGAGCGCAAGCAGTTCGATGGCTCAGCCTCTACCTACAAGCAGCCGTACTTCAAGCACAGCGGCGACGGGTGGGTTGTCGTGGCGCGAGGCTGTGATTTTATCGAGGACAGCGGCGGAGCGCCCATCGTCAAGGTGCGCAAACGTGACGGGTCGATAAGCCGGGTAGATGTCATCGAGGCAGTAGACATGACCAGCACCGAGGTGCGGTCATGGCAGATTCCGTAGGCAGCAAGATGATACTCAGTGAATTTGCCAACGGTATGTACATGCAGACGAAGCGCGGGCTGCGCGGCTCGACTTTGCGAACCTACCTCTCAACCGTCAGAAACCACATCGCCCCTCACATGGGGCACGTGGAGTTGGCAGACATTGACTACGCGATGGTACAGGAGACGATCTATTTGTGTGCGTCGCGCCACATCGGCAAAGACGTGCACATCACTTTGCGCGGCATACTGACCGTGGCTGTGCACATGGGTCTGCTATCACACAACGTCGCTGAGTGTGATTTTGTCTACCCCGAGCGCATCGAGCCGCCTCGCAGCACAGGGGCGATTGTGGCGACCTTCGCCGAGCACCGGCCAATCCTTGAGCGGGCTCAGGATGTACCAAGGATAGAGCTGATGATGATCTTCGGTCTGTGCTGTGGATTGAGGAAGGGTGAGATATTCGGGCTGGAGTGGCAGGACATCGACCTTTCCGCCAAAGAGATCAATATCTACCAGTCCTACACCTGCGGGCTCGGTGGGCCCACGCTCCATCCCCCAAAAAGCAAGATGGGCACCCGTACAATACCGTTGCCGAAATACGCTTGCGCAAGGCTTGCCGAGCTGCATCAGGGCAAAGGTATCGTGTTTCCGGGCAGAAAGAGGAACAGGGAAAACCCCACATCGGCATCCAACCGGCTGCGCACGTGGTTCACAAAAAACCCAGACCTGCCCCAGGTGACGCTCTTCTCGTGCCGCCACAGCTTTGCCACTGCCTGCGTGTTGGCAGGCATACCCCTTGAGCATATAAGTGCGTGGCTCGGCCATTGTAGTGTCTATGTCACGCGCAAGGCTTACGTCAAGCTGGTGCTTGTCGACCTACATAAGGATGTAAGCAAGATTGATGCTGCCTACGAATTGTAAACAGAGACGAATGGAGAGAAACATGGAAAAGCTGAGTACATATGCACCTGATGCAGCGAAACAAATGACAAAGCCAATCACTGAGTGCATGAGAGTGCTTGCGCACCTTGAGACAGTGCGGGGCAATGTCAAAGCGTTTTATGACAACCTAAACACAGATGATGCTCAACCGAGCTTTCTTGACCTCGCGCTGAATCCGGGCGCTGAGCTGCATCGATACACCTACAGTGAGGCTGAGAGAGAACTGAAAAAGCTGCTTGCCTCTGTAAAGGGTTATGCAAACGACCTAATAGCTGCGACCTACAAATAATATGAAAGCCCCCACCCGGAGCGAATCACGGGTGGGGGCCACCTACGGGGAGGAGGGGAGCCCGTTAGGTCTACTTGATAAGCGGCAGCCCGCTCCTTGCTGAGGTGCGCTTGATAAAGCCACCTTCGACTTGCACCCAACCTTTCAAGTGCTTGATGACGCCAAGCTGGTCTCCTACGTGGATCACGCCTACAATGTTGCCCGGCGACATCTCAGGAGCAGAGCGTAGATTGACTGCAGCGGCAATCACCTCGATTGTCTTGGGCTTTCTCGGCGTCTTTGCGGGCTTGCTGGGGGCGGGTGGTTCCGCGGTCTCAGGGCTCACCGGCGGGCTCACCGGCGGAGTAGCTTTCTTCTCTTCCATGTTCTTCTCCTTTTACAATCCGAGGCTTGCGTAGGTTTTTGGCCCCGCAATGCCGTCCACGCTTAGCTTACACTGGCGTTGCCACGACCTGACAGCGACATCTGTCGCAGACCCGAATATACCATCAGCAGCGATGGAGTAGCCCCTGCCTCTCAGAGCCTGTTGCAGCTCCTTGACGTCGCTGCCCGTACTGCCTCGTCTGAGTAGGCGGCGTGTGCTGGGGGCAGCGGCTGCGGGAGCCTGCGCCCCGCTCCGTATCTTGGCCATTGTCGCAGGACCGACAATACCATCCACCACAAGGCCGTGGCTTGCTTGATACGCCCTGACTTTAGCATCTGTCTCTTTGCCCCATATACCGTCTACTCCGGCACCCACGGCTCGCTGTATCTCCTTGACAACATCGCCTGTGGAGCCATAGCGGTAGAGCGTGAAACCGCCTGTAGCTGGTGCAGGGGAAGGCGTGACGGCAGTGGTGCCGGAATAGGTGCCGCCGGTTATCTGCGCCCTGAGCGGCCACCATGCCTGGGCGGTGATGTAGGCTGCCGGACAATACTTGCCGGAGTAGTCATAGTGGCGATACACGCCGGAGGCTGGGATACCATACTTGCTCATGAGACGCTGCACCAGCCAAGTGAGGGTCTCAATCTCGCGCTCGGTGAAGACACCGGCCGAGCATACCTCGATAGAGATACTGCGGTCATTGCCCGGGGTCTGCGCTACCGCCCATGCGCAGTCGGTATCTGCCACCGACTGCCAGATGACATCTCCGTCGTCGATAAAGTAGTGGGCACTTGCACCGATGTTTGCCTGCCGGTTGAAGTAGCGGGCGTTGGCGTTGGCTGCACCGGCTGATGTCTGTGCTCCTGCCGTGTAGTGGATAGCTATCTGGTCGATGGCGTGCCTGCGGCCGCTACGGTAGTTGCTCGGGTGGCACGGGAGGAATTCTATGCTAGGCATTGTCGACCTCCTTCAGTACCTTGGTGATGAAGTCATCAGGTGCGCCCTCCGGCTGGTCGTCGGTCAGCTCGATTAGGTCGTTTCCGTCAATCGGCATGTCAGTCTGTCCCTTCCTTCGTGCCGGTCTCGTTCGGCACCTCCGGCAGCCCCGCCAAGCTGTTGAGCAGCGAGAGTACTGTGGCCGCAGCGACGGTGCCGCCGATGATAGCCCAGCTGTAGTCTTGGATGAGGGTAGAGACACCCACCACTGCAACCGCGCTTTGTGCCGCTGTCCGCACCGCTCGGGTACCGGCCGCATTCCACCAGTTTTTGTCTGCGAGGCAGGCAAGCCCCTTCTTTGTGTTGCTCATCTTCCTGTCCTTTCTCTTCTTACCCGAGTGCCTTCCACTCGGTGTATAGATCCTCGATATACGAGTTGAATCCAGCGTTGTGATACTTCTCGTATTTCTCCTTCACCAGCCGTGATCCCGGAGGCTCGTGCTGGAGCAATTGCAGCATTTCGATCTTTGCTACCCGGTCTTTCTGGTAGCGAAAGTCTTTTTTCAGCGCCTCTAGATCTCTGGCAATTCCTTCTTGCCAGGCGACACGGGCGGATTCAGCGTCAGCGTCCCGCTTGCGGTTGGTGTAGATCGTTTTGATGAGCCAGCCAATCCCTCCGACGATTGAGCTGCCAAAGACTGATAGCAAGGCTATGATGATAGGCTCAGACACACGGCCCCCAGCCGTACACATCAGGGGCCCATGAGTTATTGCCCGCTCCGTCTCCTGCGATGACAATCATCAGCACACCCTTGTAGCGCCTGATGGTGCCGATGGGATAGGTGCCCTGCACCCACTCCAGATACTCCACTGGCGCTACTTCCCCAGTCTCTGGGTTGGTGCCTGTGGGTGGGGGTTCCTCTACCCACCAGGTAGGCATGCGCCCAGGGTTCCAGTTCCACTGGGTCTTATGTGGGCTGAGGCAGCGGTAGTATCTGCCCTCATACATTCTCAGGTCACCGATGATGACCCACTCGTCTTCTGCCCACTGCTGGGTGTCAGCGGAGGGTGCTTCCATCTCAGCCTTGGGCACAGTGACCTGCACCCCGGCATCGGCCAAAAGCTCGACGCGCTCCCTGATGGCAAGGCTCCACGTGGGTACGGCAGGCACGACATCAAAGAGTTTTTCAACATCTGCCAAGGTGACATCCTCGCCGATGTAGGCGCGATCAAAATAGACTTCGGCCTTCTTGAGCTTGAGAAAAAGGAAATTCTCAGCTGCAAGCTGCACGGTTTCGTAGCCCTCTGGCTGGGTGATCTTGAGCATGGTGCTCCTTTCTGTGGCATGAGCAGGGTATATCAGGCGTAACTAGCTACCCCGATGTGCAGGACAGTAAGGGTGTTACTTGATGATTGGGTCAGCCGGTGCAGATAGGGTTAGGTGCCAGCGCAGTAGATCATTCCGCCAGCAACAGCCGTTGTTGAGTAGGGCATCCACAGACGCAGGGTCAAGGCGGTCACCGTTGCACTTGCGACGAAACCGCAGTTATATCCCGTCCCATTAGGGGTAAGAGCGTAGACGGCCGGAGCGACCGAAAAGAAGCCGCTCGGCAGAGCAACCGACGGTTGCGTCGCGGGCACATATATACCTGTGACCCCAGCAACAGCCGTTGTGAAGGCCAGTGAGCCAGCAGAGTAAGGCAACCACGCCTCCTTGCGCCCACTTGCCCACTTGCGGATGTACCAGGAACCGGAGTTGCCCTGCTGTATCACTGTATCGGCGCAGTCGGTTCTCCCTGTGCCACCGTTGGCCGGAGGCAGAGGGCCTGTGGTGTTGCCCAGCCCCAGGGCGTTGCGGGCAAGGGCTGCTGTGGTTTGCCCGGTGCCCCCGTTGACTATGGCGGTAGCGGGTTGTCCGCCTACGTAGGGCATGGTGTCGAAGTCGGTGCGCCTGCTAAAATGCGCTACCCAGTCGACATCAAGCCCCACACGATCGGGCTCCTTGCCTATCGCCAGCGCCAGGCCGCCCATGCCAAACTCCATGATGGGCATCGAGCGCGAGACCATGTCCTGGCGTGAGACGGTTTGGAAGGCATCACTCAGTGTATAGAGCACGTCATAACTCTTGTCAGTGGCAAGCGCTCCGCCAAAAAGCTTAGCCACCCCTGAGGCAAAGGCACCCTCTGCGGCTATCCAAGCATCTGTGCCTGTCTCGCGGTAGCGGAGACTGCGCAGGATGGGATTTGCAGATCCAAGGGCTGAATACCCATAGGTCGCCGTCCCCAGTGCGTAGGATCCTGATGAGTCAAGCGTACCGGCCGCGTTGGCACGCTGCGTCAGCACTGCGGAGAAGTACGGCGCGCCGTATGGCTGCACCGTTATGGAGAAGGTCTTGGTGGCGTTGCGCCCGCGGGAGTCTTTAGCAGTGACGGTAAAGGTGTTGACACCGGAGGTCTTGAGTACGCCGGTGTCAAGCACACTAGTGTTTGATGAGTAGCCGCCTCCCGCAATGGTAATGCTTGAGATGGTCGAGCCCTGGTAGCCGCTGCAAGTGCCCACCTCGACATGCAGGCCGCTGCGGTTTTGCACGAAGAGGTTCCAAGTTGAGGGTACCGCTGGGGAGAGCAGGTCATATATCTGCGCGTAGATTAGCGCGCCGATGGTCGGCACTGCTGTTGCAGGGGCGGTCAGTATCACGGCTTTTGTCGAGGCCGTGCCCATCTGCACAGCACCGCTCATGGTCTTGAGCTCAACCGTTATAGCCCCTGACAGAGCATTGGGAATAGCAGCAAGCCAGGACAGGGGAGGCTTGAAGGTGGCACTCGATGCTCCAGCGCCGGCAGTGACAGTTGACGAGTATGATCCCATGCTGAAGACAACCTGATAGGTCATGGTGCTGACAGGAGTCCACTTGGCAGTCAGGCTCGTATTGCCATCAAGGTCGTTGCCCGATTTCGCGACCTCTGACAGCGATGCCTGCGGCAAAGTCGGTACGGTGATGATGACCTCTGACGAGTAGGTGGCCGATGCCCATGCTGTGTGTGCTCCGCCGCCACTTCCGCCGCTGTCAACTCCATGCCAGCCTTGTAGCTTTATTGTCTGCGTGTTCGCGAGCTTACTGACGGTCTTCGACCGGCTTGCCCGCACATGCTCCTGGTTGCCGTTGTTTTGGTAGGGGCCCATATAGACGGCGTTGTATGACTCCGCACCGTCGATGAACGCGGACACCCCTTGCCAGCGCCCTGAGTTCTTCCAGTTGTTATAGCCGATTGTGGCGACGGTTACCGTGAAGGTGGTGTCAGTCTGAGATATCGTGTAGATGAGGTCAGCGTAGTAGTGGGTACCGTTGGTATCGCCAACGCCGCCCGTGCCGATATAGACGCCGCCAAACGTGGCCATCAGCTCGCCCCTCTGTACTTAAGCGACAAATTCCCGTTGGCTTTTTGTATCCAGTCGTACAACCCGAGGTTTTCAGCGCCCATCGTAAGGCCGCTTTGCGCCTCTAGCTGTTGCACGTACATGCGGTTGTTGTAAAAGGCCGCTATCTCTGTCCCATCTTGCTCGAAGCCCATGTGGGTGTTGTCCAAAACTGTCTGAAAGGACGATTCCTCGCGACCGATCTCCATCCGTTCACCGCTGAAGCGGTAGTACGAGGCACGCTCCGCGACGTCTGCCGCAAATTCCTCAGACACCTCTCCGACAGCTTGAGCCTGCTGCTGGAACGAGAGACTGATCTCGCTGTCTCGGACGGCCAGCTGCGCCTGCAGCGAGGCGCTCAGCCCGTCTAAATCCTCTGCGGTCGCATAGCGGGAGGCGACACCAAGCAGTATGCTGTCGGCGGTCTCCTCGATGTTGACGGTTGTCTCCTCCCGGAAGGTATTGAGGTTTGACTCTGTAGCTTCAGCGGCCAGTCTGGCTAGCAGGGCGGCTAAGGCGGCATCATCGGCTGTCTTCTTGGCGTTGGCAACCTCGATTGCCTGTGCCTCAAGGTCATTTTGTGTAGCCTGAGCCAGTGTCTGCGCGGCTGCTGCCTCCTGTGACGCTGTGAGTGCCGCAGATTCTGCCGCCGTTGCTTTGTCTTGCGCCATCTGCGCCTCGGCCAAGGCCTCGACAGCGCTGTTGGCTGCCTCTGTTGCAGCTGACAGGGCACCCTGGATATACCCGTTGGCGCGATCGCCACCTGCTTGTACAGCAGTGACCCGCATCGTGGTGCCGACGAGGGCGACTGTGACCGTGTCACCCGCTTCAACCGCGACGTCTGTCTCCACGGTGCAGGGCTCTGAGTCGTCCACCGTGATGATGACGTAGCCGCCGGTGGAGGCTGAGACGGCCTTAGCGGCTATCTCCACCGGCGAGGGCAGCTGAGAGAAGGCCGTGGCAGACGGCTTGTAGACGATGTCTTTTGCCGACCCGCCGAAGATGACAGAGCCGAGTGCGTACTCATCAAGGATAGACATCGCCCAGCGCACCTCCCAGCACATCCAGCACGGTATTGGTGACAAGCCCGGAGGTGCCCTCCATCTCCATGGCGTGCACGATACCCACGATATCGGTGTTGCCGCGCTTGAAGCGCACAGCATCGCCTATCTTGATAGGGGCGTAGTGATGCTGTATTTCAATGGAGATCGCCAGCGAGAGGATCTTTGAAAAGATCGCATCGGCGCGCTTGTCTGCGGCATCGATGCTGACGAAGTCCTTGGCTTTTGCCCAGCCGTAATAGTACTGACCTTGCTGCCAGCTGACCCAGAGCCACTCGCCCTCCTGTGGCTTGGTGCACCTGGAGCCGCCACCCACCCAGGTCTCATGTACGACGGCCGAAGCAGTGTCCTTGCTCTGATATATCTTGCCAGCTCGCGTGCAGATAGCCCAGTCTCCCACCGCAAGCGGGAGCTCGCTATACTCGTAGTGAGCGGTGACAAGCCGCCCTCGCTGCTCCACAGAATAAGGAGAAGACGCTGGCAGCAATCGCTTCGCCTTGTAGCAGTAATCCCCATTGCGGAGGTTGATAGCCACGTAGTTGGGGATGTCATCCTCGTTGCTGTCAACGATGTACTCATCAACATACATGCAGTTGACCCCATCCTCAAACGTCCACACAACGGGACGCTTGTCAGGCAGGATGTAGGGCGTAATGAATATGCGCCCGTGGGTGTCGACATTAAGCGCCTCGGCGCCCAGGTAATCTGCAAACCAGTTCGCGATCTTCAGCGCGTTGGTACCACTTTGCCAAGCAACCGGTTCGCGGAGCCTCACGGGTTTCACTCCGCGAATGTCATCGATGGTTCCAATGGTTTTGTTCCTCTGGCTCATCAGTGCCGCCAAGGCATCAGTCCCGGCCGGCCAGAGGTAATCCGCAAGGCACCAGTCATTGACGTATTTCCAGATGGTGGAGTGCAGCTCGATATCGCGCACCTTCGCCCCTTTGGATAAAGTGGTCTGGGTGCGCCGCATGAAAAAGGTGCCGAGCTCGGTCTTTGCTCGCTCCCCGTTTTGCGCTGTTGACTCCATATAGATACGCAGCAGGCGGTTTCCCACCGGCCTAAAGCTCGGGGGTGGAGAGATCTGGCCGGATACGCGCTCGTCGGTGTAGTAGTTGCTCGAGATCGAGAACTCGCCGATGTCGACGCGCTCGAACTCCTTATCGAGGTTGACCGGGTCGACCAAAACACCGTAGCAGATGTCCTCGCGGTTGCCTTTGCGCCAGTCGATCGTCATGAGGCGACCCCTGTGCATGAGATGGAGATAACGGTTTGGATGTTGCCAGCCGCGTCATCGATATCAACGGAGTCGGGCGCCACCAGCCGTCGCATACCATAGGGCTCGCGGAATACCGATGAGGCGGCATAGGCCAAGGTCTCAAGTTCGGTGCGATTACGAGGGTAGATCACGTCTCCCGACACCGACAGGCGGTGCTTTCGTCCACCACCAAAAAACACCTTGGGCAAGCCTTCGGCGACCTCCACATAGGTCTTGTCGCGCTCAAAGCCACTCCTCCAGCCGATGTTGGCATCAAGCGCCAGGCGGCTTGCCATGTCTATCCCCCAGTTAAACCACAGTCGCCCCGCGCTGGGCACGGTGATGGTCTGGGTAAGTAGGCTCTTTGAGCCATCCGCTGCCATCGCGATCGCCTGGTAGGTGATGGGCACATCAAGCGGGGGTACGTAGTGACGAGCTGGTACACCGATCTTGACGGGGATAAGATCGCACACTCCCATACCGTTGAGCATGAGCACGCTGGCTGAGGTGATGGTCTTGCCCTTGTCGCCCTTATCGGTCATAAGGATGTCGACGTAGCCTTCTTCGGATCGCGGGGTCAAAGTGAGCTGCGGCGTGTTGGCGGTCGAGTACGTCACCAACACCGGCGCATAGCGCAAGGCGGAAAGTTCGTGGTCGCAGGTCGAGAAGCGATAGACGAAGGTCAGATAGCTTGAGGCGACCGGGTGCCGCGTGAAATTGTAGACGGAGAGGGTACCGCTCCCGTTGGCGACGATGCGTGAAAGTACGATGGGCTTCTTCTCGGCCATGATGGAGGGCAAGGCACTTGGGCCGGCTGCCTGTCCCATCAGTACGTCCTCGATGACGATGGTGTTGTCGTTGCGAAGCCATGACGACGTGAGGTTAAGAGAGAGCGTGGACACGTCTGCAAACGTGCAGCCCAGTGTGATGGCGGGCGCGAAGTACGCCTTTGCAAACAGCGAGGCACTCCACCCTTCTGGAAGCTCTTCCGCATCGGGGTCTGTGGGCTCGGGCAGGACTTCACGCACCTGGAACTCCCACTCGGCCAGATCGTAGCTGTTTGGGTTGACATCGGTAGAGGTGACCGTGAGAGGTGTCTGGGACAGCCTGAGCCCCTTGGCTTTGACGGGCAACGTCTCTGTCCATACCGCCCATTCGCCCCAGGCATCGAAACTGTCAGACGACTTGTGGCGCTTCCTCACGCGGCGCCTGAGCTCAAAGGCGTTGATGGTCGAGGAATCCTCAAACATCAGATACGAGACGGCACTGCTGCCCTCAGGCACCTCGATGAAGTCTCTTGTGGCCGCAGTAGAAGTACTGGATGGTGAGAGGGTAAGGTTGACGGGAATCATCTACATATTCCCCAATCTGCGCATGCGCGAGAAGACCACATCGATGGCCTGCTCCACGCGGGTGTCCCCCGTCATGTCGATGCCGTCGATGGTGTAGTAGTTGTTGGTGACCTCTCCGGAGCTGGCGCCGCCCTGAGCAAGCGCTGCCCCTGTGCCCACCGCGGTGAAGTCGTAGGAGAAGCCCGAGAGGTCGAGGCGACTGTACAGCGCATCCATGCCACTGCTCGCAGAACTGAAAACGCCGTCCATAAGGTGAGTCATGGAGCGATTGACGAAATCCTCGGATTCCTCAAGGCCGCCACCGATCCCAAGACCCAGCTGCAAGCCGAGCTCCTTTTTGGTGCGCTTTGAGGGGGACTCGATCACAGCTTCTGCCCTGCCGCGGGCGATGGCAGCATTGATGACGTCGGCCATGGCGCTTTCAACCGTTGCCGAGTTTGCTCTGATGCCCGCCGCGATACCGGCGGAGAGCTGCGAGCCGATGCCAGATGCCGCAGAGGTGTCAACCGATGAGATGGCGGTGTCGACGGCGCTTTGTGCCGCAGCCTGGATCTCGGGCGCTCCGCTGGTGATGCCCGTACTGGTCGTCTCGGTGTATTCTTGAGCGGTTTCTGTTCCGCCCTCCCCAGCTGCTGTTGTGGCCACTGCGGCAGCCTCGGTCACAGCACCACTCATTGACGTGCCCATGGCCAGAGCCGCTATTCGCGCCTCTTCCTCCCATTTGGCGCCCATCTCTTCTGCCATACCTGAGAACGCTTCGCTTGACCCTTCTCTTAGCTGCCCTGCCAGCTCGGCAGCAATTGCCGCGCCCTCCTCAACTCCCAGGTCTGCAAGCCCTGCGACAAAAGCCTTCTCGGCATCGGTACCGGCTTCGCCCATGAGAAACTCAAGATCGTCAGCGAAGCTGGCATACTTTGTGCTGGCATCAGCAAGGTTGGTCTGTATGCTATCAACACTATGGCTAGTGTCGATCTCCAGCAGCTCGAAGCTACTCTTGATGATATCGGCTGATGAGGAGAACCTCCCCGTCATGTCATCAAGGGACATCCCAACATCAGCCAGCCTGGTGGCCAGCTCTGTTGATGAGATGCCCGATGTGGCCATCGCATTTCTAAACCACTCATGCGATGCCGAATAGTCCTCGATCGCGGCCTTGCCCTCTTCGACCGCAGCAGTGAGTGCTATCTGCGCCTGCAAAACCTCTCCTGCCTGCAGGGCGGCAACCTCTTCTTCGTAGGTGATGACATCTTGCAGCGTCAATCCGTAGGCTTCGCAGGCCTCGTCGGTCTTCAAGACGGCTGACCCGCCGTCAGCAACCGCCTTCTTGAGCGCGACCTGCCGCTCAAACCACAGCTTGTTTTGCTCGACAAGCCCCTTGACTGTCTCGATGTTCTCTGCCTGAGATGCACGCAGGCCGTCGACCTTGTCCCGCAGCAGCGTGACATTGTCGAGCGCCTGCATGCGCTCGATGATAAGCAGAGGTTTATCCTGCACCTGAATCAATCGCTCGTTTGCAGCGACAAGTTCCGCCTCCGCCTCAGCAAGCTTCGCCACAAGGCCGTACTGCTCGCTGTAGAGCTGGGTGATCTCATCTGTCCGAGAGGCATGGCGCAGGCGGTCGGCCTCAGCCACGCCGAGCGCCTGGATCTGCTCGGTGGTCAAAGCGAGCTTGCCGACCTGCTCATCATAGACACCAGAGAGGCTCTCAACTGAGCCACCCAGGGCATCCATGATGCCCTTCATTCGTAGGTGAGATTCAGTCGTATCATCACCGGCGGTGACAAGTGCATTCATCTGGTCAAGCAGGTTCAAGATGCTACCCGCTTCGC
>JAITTM010000063.1 GCA_031286975.1 Coriobacteriales bacterium | reverse complement strand
ATCGAGGTCGGGCTTGTCCATCTGCCCCAGGAACTGGCGGGCATACGCACTGAGCGACTCAACGTAGCGGCGTTGCCCCTCCGCATAGATGGTATCAAAGGCCAACGACGATTTGCCTGAGCCAGAGAGGCCGGTGATGACCACCAGCTTGTCGCGAGGTATGTCGACGTTGATATTCTTAAGGTTGTGCTCGCGTGCGCCACGGATAACGATGGAATTTTGCACTGGAATTCTCCCAAGGGTTCGTCTTCGTGTTTTGGTAATCTACCATTGTAGCGCATTTACCAAAACCGATTAAAAGACATGCGTTGCTGGATCGTCAGACCGTAAATCATGACACAGCCTCTCCAAAAGATGAAGATAAGCCGTTCAAGACAGCAGTTCAACCGTTCAAAATAGCGCCGCACCGTTTAGACAACAGCCTGCGGCGTTGGCGAGTTAACTCAAGGGTCTAAGTATACTTTTCGGGGGCTCCCAGCTAACATCTTTGCCCTGTCAAGGCTGTGGTTTTGACAGAAACAAGGGGAGGTCACACAACGCTTCTCCTGCCCAAACCCTGAACGTGAAGCAGCGAGAGAAAGGGAGTCACCATGAAAGCGTATGCAATGCTCGGTTTGAACAAGGCAGGTTGGATTGAGAAGGATCGGCCGTCCTGCGGCCCATTGGACGCCATCTGCCGTCCGATCGCTCTGGCACCTTGTACATCAGACATCCACACCGTTTGGGAGGGCGCCATCGGCGATCGCTCCAACCTGATTCTCGGTCACGAAGGCGTGGGCGAAATCGTCGAGGTCGGCACTATGGTCAAAACCTTCAAGCCAGGCGATATCGTCATCATGCCGGCCATCACCCCTGACTGGGGTTCGCTTGAGGCGCAGAGCGGTTACGCGGTGCACTCCGGCGGCATGCTGGGCGGCTGGAAGTTCTCCAACATCAAGGACGGCGTCTTTGCCGAGTTCATCCACGTTAATGAGGCCGATGCCAATCTCGCCTTCTTGCCCGAGGGCATGGAGCCCGAGACCGGCGCGATGCTCTCCGACATGATGACCACCGGTTTTCATGCCTCTGAGCAGGCTGGCGTGAAGTTCGGCGATGATGTCTGCGTTATCGGAATCGGTCCGGTGGGCCTGATGGCTGTTGCCGGTGCCGCCCTGCGAGGTGCCGCGAACCTCTATGCTGTTGGCACCCGCCCGAACTGCATCAAGGTTGCCCGCGAGTACGGCGCGACCGATATCGTCTCCTATAAAGACGGCCCGCTGGATGAGCAGATCCTTGAGAAGACCAAGGGCAAAGGCGTCGACCGCGTGCTGATCGCCGGCGGTAACGTCGACACCTTTGATGTCGCCATCAAGATGCTCAAGCCCGGTGGCTCTATCGGCAACGTCAACTACCTCGGTTCGGGTGACTACATCAAGATTCCGCGTGTCGAGTGGGGCGTCGGCATGGGCCACAAGACCATCCACGGCGGCCTGATGCCAGCTGGTCGTTGGCGCATTGAGCGTCTGGCACAGATGGTCGTCAACGGCCGCGTCGATCCGTCGCTGTTGATCACCCATCGCCTCGAGGGCTTTGACAAGATCGAAGAGGGCGTGCTGTTGATGAAGGATAAGCCCGCCGATCTGATCAAACCAGTCATCAGCATCAAGTGGTAATCTGACTTTTTTGAACGTCTGGACAGGGGCGTGACTCTAAAGAGTCACGCCCCTTCTGTATGTGGTTATCCCAGGACTACCGCTGCACAGATACCGATTCACCCAGGGTGATCACTGCCGCAAGCCGTGGATTGACAAGATCAAGAGGTGGCGAGAAGCACGGATTTTGCTCGGGTGCATTGAGCGCGGCTTCGAGCAGCGCGTCATGCTCTTTGGCGGTAATCTGCGCAGGCGCAGTCTGAGCTGCTGCAATCTGCGCTGGCACAGATGCACAGGCCTCCGCGTCCAATTGACCGCACTCCGCAAACACCCCCTGGTCATCCAACCATTCGCCAGGCCAGCACTCCTGCAAAAAGGGGCCATGTTCGCAATCCTCGGTGCCACAGCCGCAGCTGAAGTCATCAGTCATGCCGGGCACGATGTAGGTTCTGATCTTATGGGCATCCAAAAATGTGGCTCCCAGGGATCTGAGGTCGTCTGCCGCAATCGACTCGCTGGCTGTCAGGATTAGCGGCATCTGGGCAGCAGCAAGAAGCTCTGCATCGCTAAATAGTCGATAGGCATGCCCGCTCTTGGTACAGGCAAGGCAGCAGGATAGGAGCAGGGGGTGGGCTTCTCCCAAAACAGCGACCGTGCAACCAGCAGAGAGCTCGCCTTTCTCGGTGCGCTCAATCAGGTGCGCACCCAGTAACTCGGAGACATTCCAGGCCTCACGGTAGGTCATGGCATCGTCGCCATCGCTTTGCAAGATAAGGGCGCCTGGGCTAAGCAGCGCATGCGCCCTGAAGGCATCAAGGAGAATCAAGGTAGTTCCTTTCACAATCGAATTGCGGGGGCTGCCCCTCAGTCAGCGCTCCAGGGCAGGTCTTCCAGCTCGGCCATCGTAAAGACCGGGCCGTCGAGACAGATGTACTTGCTGCCCACATTGCAGCGGCCACATTTGCCAATGCCGCACTTCATCCGCATCTCCAGTGTCGTGATGATGCTGCCGGGGTCGAACCCCAGCTTGAGCAGGCTGGCGAGGCAGGTACGAAACAGCGACGGCCCGCCGCAGAGCACGGCAACCCGCCCTTCGGGGCTAAAGGCCAGCTTCTCGAGATAGGGTGCGGTGTAGCTAACCTCGCCGCTCCAATCGGCAGACTCGCGGTACACGCTCGTGTGCATGTGGACATCCGGCTGTTTTGGCCAGACGTGGAAAATGTCGTCGAGAAACAGCAGATCATCGCGAGTCGAGCCCGAATAGACCAGATCGATGCGCCCGTAGCTCTCGCGATGGTCTAACAGATAGGTCAGAAGCGCCCTAAGCGGCGCCAGGCCGATGCCGCCACCAACAAACAGCACATCCTTGCCTTTGAGACCCTCTGTTGGAAACCAATTGCCGTAAGGTCCACGCAGACCAACGGTATCGCCAAGGGTCAGCGCATGCAATTGCTCGGTGACATAGCCAACTCTCTTGACGGTGAACTCCAGATAATCCTCACCCTGTGCAGAGACGCAGAACATGCACTCACCATAGGGGATGACCGAAAGCATCGCGGTTTGACCAGGTGAGCAGTCAAAGGGGCGCTGCCCATCGAGCGTCTGGACACGGAAGGCCTTGACATCGGAGGTCTCAGTCGAGATGTCCACCAGCTTGCAGATCACTGGAACCAGTTGTTCTGTGGCACGTGCACAACCGTGCTCGATGGTCAGGGCGCTCATAGGGCTCCGATCTCGTCAATCAACTCGGTGATATCTAAGGCAACCGGGCACTTCTCCACACAACGCCCGCAGCCAACGCACAGCGAGCGACCATAGCGGTCCTCAAAGAAGCAGAGCTTGTGCAAGAAGCGCTGACGGACACGGGGCATCTTGTCTGCCCGCGGGTTGTGGTCGCCGGCCATCAGCGTATAGCTGGAGAACATGCAGCTATCCCAACTCCTGAAGCGCTCTCCCTCCTTCATCCGGTTCTCCTGACTGATGTCAAAGCAGTGGCAGGTCGGACAAACGTAGGTGCAGGCTCCACAGGTCACGCATTTTTTGGCAATGCGCTCCCAGAGCGGGTGCTCATACATCGTATCAAGCTTTTGCTTGATGCCCTCCATGCTGACTTTGAGGCTACATTCAGCGTGGAGAAGCTCGGGGGCTTTGGCATCGCTGAGAAAGCCGCTCCAGTCAGTGAGAGCCGCCTCGCCCTTTGGGGTGTTGGCTAAAACCGCATAGGCGCTGCCGTCGGCGGTCTCGTTAAGCTGGATATCGGCCGTTGGCGCCGTGCTCGCATCCCCCGCCATCGAGTCACAGAAGCAGGTCTGAGCCGGCGCGGTGCAGCCGATGACCACGGTAAGCAGGCGCTTACGGCGAGGCGCGTAGAATTCGTCCTCATAGCCCTTGGTCAAAAAGACCGCATCCATACAGTCGATACTGGCCATGTCGCAGGGGCGAAGCCCAAAGGCAATGACCTCATCGTCATCATGCACGGGGTCAATATAAGGTATCCCCTGCTCGTCAAAGCCGTAGCGGTACATCTTCTGGGTCTGTGGAAAGAGCAGATCCTTGGGCGGCAGAGTGGTGTTGACAAGGTGAAAGGCTGTCTTGATGCCCGGCTCAAAGAGCGCAAAACGCGTCGTCGCGTCAACACGTGCCGGGACATAGAGACGCGCGCTACCCTTTGAAAGCTGTTCGAGCAGCGCTGCAAGCTGATCCTTTGCGAGTAGCATCACATGAACTCCTCAGTGTCAGCCAGGTCATAGCGACCCAGCGCATTTTGCAATTCATCGGTCAAGCCAGCCTCGCCTGCGCAGAAAAGCGTATCGAGGTCGCGTACGAATTTGCGGTTCACGACCATCAGGGGTAGACCCATCGGACAGGCCCGCTCGCACTCGCCACACTCGATACAGCGATCCCCGATATGAAAGACGCGCGTCAGGTTGTAGAAGCGGTTCTCGTTCAGATTAGCCTGCTTGCCCTGCCAGCCAACCCTGTGTTGGTCCACAAAGCACTCGCGGCAGGTGCAGACTGGGCAGACCTCACGGCAGGCATAACAGCGGATGCAACGGTTCCAGGATGCGTCAAAGTAAGCCAGGCGCTTCTCACGATCCATCGCCTCAAAACTCTGCACCACCTT
>JAITTM010000054.1 GCA_031286975.1 Coriobacteriales bacterium | reverse complement strand
ATTGCTGCGTTGTCCTTCCTCACATTACGTACAGTAGTGCTCGGTCGGACGCCTTGCACTACGAAATATGCCCGGCGCGACTCTGCACATTTTTAGATGTTACAGAGCACTAGTTGTTCAGGCGGGATTGGAGCGCCTTGCCGCCAACGAAATCGAAGGAGCCTCGCACGAGGTGCAGCAGCTTCAGGTCGTCGGGATAAGCGTAGGCAGCGACATCGGCTGCGGCAAACCAGCTGTGGTTATCCGCACGGAGTTGCTGATACTCCTCAAGGCTTAAGGGGCTTACCTGGGGAAAGCTCATGAGTCCATAGAGCAGGCCCTCTTTCTTGCCGGGCGCGCAAAAGACCTCGAGCACCGGCTCGGGTAACAACGGAGCGGCAAAGACCATGGCGGGCACGGTATCCACCTGCGCCATCACGAGCTGACCCATACGGGGAGCCGCACTAAAGCCGCCTGACGCAAGCTCGTCGAGGATGGCGGCGGCGTCAGACCCGATAAGGGCAATCGTGCTCAGTGACCCTGTCTCATTTGACAGATCAAGATGCGCGAATACGGGGCCGCTCTCGCCTTTGAGCCTGCCATGCGCTTCAAGCCAGTCGTAGACCTCCTGGGTGTTTTGAGGTGAGGTCGTCACCATGAATTCCGCATCGCCCGTGCGAATAAGCAGAACCACGTCGATGACCTCGGCCTCGCCCGTCAGCAGCAACGCGGCAGCACAGCCGCCAATCTGATAGAGCGGATCAAGCTCGCAGCTGAACATCGTGCGTATGAAATCCAATGCATCCTCACCACTAAGCCGTAGTTTGCCGAGGTCGCTCATATCACAGATAAAACAGGGAGCAGTGGCGGTATCGTGCTCGTTCATGCGCGGTCTTCTCCCCTACCTTTGCTCGGAGGCTGTAGCGATGGGAACGCTGAGTACCTCTGGCAGATCGATGGTGGTGGGAATGTGCGTAGGTTGGTTGGAGAAACCACCGATGAAGCGCGACCACATAATTTGGAGCCCCTGCCAGAAATCCGGTTCGTGCTGTGTTGACGCAGCAACCAGATTGGAGCGAGCCAGCACCTCGCCTTGCTGTGTCCAGATGATGGTACCACAGGCTTCGCCCTTGATGATCCTGCCGTCCCAGTCGTTCAGTTCGACCTCCTGCGTGATAGGACCGCCCAGATCGAATATATCGGCGCGCACCGGAGTTGGCACGTAGACCTCCACGGATTTGTCGATCCAGTTGCTCAGCCCCATAACACCCACCTGCTGGGTCGCGTTGATAAGCTCGACGGAGCGATAGTGCCTAAACGCCCACTCAAGGAGCAGCTGCGCATCGTCGAAGCGCTGCGTCTCAGTGCTGGAATGGAACACTGCCGCATAGAACTCCTGTCCCCCACGGGTAGCGCTCGCCACAAGGCAATAGCCCGCCAGGGTGGTGAAGCCGGTTTTGACGCCGGTGGCACCTTCCATCCTGCCAAGCAGGAGGTTGCTGGAGGTGTAGGTAACATCCTCACCATCGATGTTGATGGTCTTTTCTTGGGTGCCCACCACCTCTCTGAACAGGGGGTCCTGCATGGCGTGGCGCGTCAGGATGAGGTAGTCGCTAACCGTTGTCAGGTGGTTCTCGTCCGCGAGTCCGTGCACATCGGCATACTGCGTGTTCACCATGCCCAGCTCGACGGCTTTCTGGTTCATGAGGTCGATGAAGGCGAAGGTGGAGCCCGAGACATTCTCTGCTATCACCGTTGCCGCATCATTGCCCGAGGGTAACATCAGGCAGTAGAGAAGGTCGCGCAGGGTCAAGGTTGTTCCCGCCCTGAGATAGGCAGACGAGCCCTCCACGCTTGCCGCGCCCACGGTAACCACCATGGGGGTATCGGGCGTACTGTTCTCAAGCGCAATGAGGGCCGTCATGATCTTGGTGGTTGAGGCCATGGGCGTAGGGGTGGCCGCATCGCGCGACCAGAGCATCCGTCCGTCCGCTGTGCAGACCCCTGCGAAATCAGCCACGATATCGGGGATATCGTCTGTTGCGGACGCAAAGGTCTCAACGGATTCCTGCTCAATGCGATCGCTGGGGCGAACGTCCGCAAAGACCTCCGCTGTCGGTACTCCCACACAGAGGGCAAAGGCAAGGAGAAGCGAGAGAAGCGCCTGGGGCAGCGCCTGGAGCCGCAAGAGTGATCGGCGGATGCCCGTACGCGCTGGGGTTTTGCCGTCAGACGTGGAGCTCATGTTGCTCCAACAACCTGAAGCCCGCTGCCGTGATGATGTCCGGTGCGGCGGCGTTGTTCTCGATGCGCAGCACGTCAACCGCGTTGCCGTCGATGGAACTGAAGCAGTAGGCGTACTCAAGGTTGATGGCAGCGGCGTCAAAGGCATCGAGAAGACGAGCCAAGCCACCCGCATGATCGGGGATGGAGACCGCGAACACGGGGGTGAGCGATGCCCTGAAGCCTGCGTTCTGTAGCGTTTCAAGCGCTTTTTGTGGGTTATCGGCGATGATGCGCACGACACCATAGTCAGCGGTATCGGCGATAGTCAGGGCCTGCATGGAGATGCCCGCCTCACCCAAGGTCCGGCACAGGGAGGCAAGTCTGCCGGTCTCATTCTCTAAGAATACGGTTACCTGGTCGATCATGGTGACTCCTTTCATCCGCCATACCGATACGTACGATTCCTGCTTTCACCAACCTACCAGGCTGGTTCGTAAACTCTCTGCGCCCTTGGATGTCCACTGGACATCCAAGCCTTTCATCCGCACATTGCTTCCGCACATTGCTTCTGCGCCTGCACTGCGCGATTGCTCTGCGAGGCCTATTTGTCGCGCTCGTCAAAGACCCGCTTGGCCTTGCCTTCGCTGCGTTCTATGGACTTGGGCTCAACCACCTTGACCTCGACACTGATCTGGAGGTTGCTTTTCAGCTCGGCGGTTATGCGTCGCTGCAGATCCTCTATCCTGCGGATCTCGTCGAAGTCGAATTCGGGTACGGTCTCGACCTTGAGGGTCACGTGGTCAAGCGGGCCTTTGGTGCTGAGGATGATCTGGTAGTACGAAGTGACCTCGTCAAAACTGGCGATGACCTGCTGTATCTGGCTCGGGAAGACATTGACGCCGCGGATGATGAGCATGTCATCTGTGCGGCCGGTGATGCGATCCATGCGCCGCAACGTGCGCCCGCACTCGCAGGTGCCGGGGATGATGCGTGAGATATCGCGGGTCCGATAGCGGATGAGTGGTGTGCACTCCTTGGTGAGTGTAGTGAAGACCACCTCGCCCCACTGCCCATCGGGCACCGGCTCCAGGGTATCGGGGTCGAGTATCTCGATGATGAAGTGATCCTCCGCCACGTGCAAGCCAGCCTGATAGCGACATTCACAGGAGACGCCAGGACCCATGACCTCAGAGAGCCCATAGATGTCCACCACGCGCACACCTAGCTTCTGCTCGATCTCCTTGCGCATGCCCTCTGAGCAGGGCTCAGCGCCCAGGATCGCCCCCGAGAGTTTGAAGTCTTTAGCAGGGTCGTAGCCAAGTTCGATGGCAGTATCGGCGATGAGCAGGGCATAGGAGGGCGTGCAGGCGAGTATGTCGCAGCCAAAATCGTGCATCATCTGCACCTGACGCTTGGTATTGCCGCTACTCATGGGCAGGATGGTCGACTTCATGCGGATGCCACCCTCGTGGGCACCCAGGCCACCCGTGAACAGGCCATAGCCATAGGCAACCTGCAGGATCGAGTGCTCATCGCCACCCACCTGGGCTATGGCGCGCGCAAAGCAATCGCCCCAACAGTCGAGGTCGTCTTGGGTATAGCCCACTACGGTCGCCGTGCCGGTGGTGCCCGACGAGGCGTGCAGGCGGGCGACCTCATGCACGTCTATGGCAAAC
>JAITTM010000027.1 GCA_031286975.1 Coriobacteriales bacterium | reverse complement strand
GCGAGATATTGCTCACCTCCATGGATCGCGATGGCTCCAAAGATGGTTTTGACCTGGCGCTCACCCGTGCGGTGGCGCGTGCGGTGGACATCCCGGTTATAGCCAGTGGTGGTGTTGGCAACCTCGAGCACTTTGCCGAAGGTATACTGGAGGGCGAAGCAGACGCAGTGCTTGCCGCAAGCGTCTTTCACTTTGGTGAACTGTCTGTACGGCAGGTTAAGGAGTATATGGCTTTACAGGGTATAGCGGTGCGGTTGGACTAGGCTTTTTGTAGTCGGCATCTTGCCTTTCAAGTAAGAACCTGGGTTCAGTCACGTACCAAGTACGCTCCTTCACCCAGAACCTTGCTTTCAAGGCAATCTGCTCGACTACAAAAAGCCTGAGATTTGGAGGTTTGGGTGAAGCTCAACTACGACAAGCAGGGTCTTATCCCTGCCATTGTGCAGCAGCATGATACGGGTGAGGTGCTCATGATGGCCTACATGAACGCGGAATCGCTTGCCCTCACGCTGGAGACAAAGACTACATGGTTCTGGAGTCGTTCGCGGGGGGAGCTCTGGAACAAGGGCGCTACCAGCGGTAATGTGCAACAGGTCAGGCAGATGCTCTATGATTGTGACGCGGACTGCCTGCTGGTCAAGGTGCACAGTTTTGGGCCGGCCTGCCATACGGGCCAGCGCAGTTGCTTTTATCGGGAGGTCAGCAATGGGTGAGAGAACCACGAACATACAAAACGGTGATTTGGGAGAAACCCTGGCGCGACTGACGCAGACTATCCGCCAGCGCCGCACAGCGACCCCTGATGCCAGCTATACCGCGCGCCTGCTCACGCACAACGAGGACGAGCTGCTCAAGAAGATAGGCGAGGAGGCGACCGAGCTGGTGTTGGCGGTCAAGGATCACGACCATGACCATATCCGCTATGAGGCGGGCGATCTGCTCTACCATCTGCTCGTACTGCTCGAACGCACGGGAATCAGCCCCGAAGAACTCGCCGGAGAGCTCGATGCCCGCATGAAATAGCGCGTTTTGCGCCAATAGCGTAGAATGGTCAGCAGTAAACCGACACCCTATCCGCAGCAATCGTGGAGCACCATGGATCCCAAACAGGACAAGCAGTTCTCACATATCAGCATAGGCACAGCGACCGCGCAGATTCCCGTCGCCGATGACGAGGATGAGCTGTTCGCCATCGGTGCTGTCGAACTGCTTGGTGACGCGCAGTCCAGTGCCCCGCAGCGGGTGCCTGTTGCGCAAGAGGATCCTGAAGTGGAGAAGGCCGCCCCCGTTGTGGGCAAAGACGCGGGGCAAACGGACGAGGGCCTGGCGGAAACCAATACCGAGGATATACCCAATCCGCTTGCACGCAGGATCGTCTTGATTCTGGCGGTTCTGGGATTTTTGCTCATCGTGCTCTATGTGTTGGAGTATTGGGGCATCATAACGCTTCCCTTTTGATTGAAACGACGAGGTAGACAATGGATTTGCATGAAGAGACAACACCGGGAACCGAGCTCCCTATCGATCCCGCACTCAGGTCTGCATCTACGGAGGCTGCGCCAACAGCAGCGTCTGTGCCTGACGTGACGCCAGAATCCAGCTCTGATCTCGAGCCCGAGTTCGGCTCCGATCTCGACTTTGATCTCGAGCCCGGATCGCCAGCGGAACCCGCACCCGAGCCCACGGCAGCGGCAGCGCCCAGCACCATCACGCCTGAACGTATCGCCAAGGCCAAACGGATCAAATGGACGCTCATCATCCTCATCATCCTGCTGGTCGCCGCCATCGGTGCTCTGGCGTATCTGGGCTATGAGCTCCTCTTCGATACGCCCGCTGCCACAACTACCGTCACCGCGCCGACCAATAACATCAGCACCAGTGACCTTGATGATTCAAGGGTGCCTGGGCCGGTCAAGCCCGCCACCACGAGCATCCCCGAGATGCGCACGCTCTTTGGCCTCACCATCCCGGAGGCGCAAGCCAAGCTCGGCCCCGACTTCCAGCTCACCAAGACCGAGACGGTCGATGATCCCGCAAACGCCGCCATCAAGCAGCTGGCCACCCTGAGCTACGAGCCGCAGATGGATGACATGGGGCAGCAGCCAGCGGTCGTGGAGGACTCCCATGGCAGCCCGGGTGCGGCGAATAAAACCGAGACCATCTATGCCAGTCTTGATGCCGAGGGCAAGATACTCGAGATATACTACCTTTGCGCACTCGACCTTCTGGGCTACCCCAACTCCAGCTTCGCGCAGCTCACGGCAACGGAGGAGACCGTCTTAGGAGCCCTGCAGGCGGCAGGGATCACCCCCATCGACTTTGTCTACACCGCTCCCCAGCCCCAGGACTATACCGTCTATAGCGAGGCGGACGCCGCGCCCACTGCCAACGAGGCAGCAGCGGATGAGAGCGAGCCTGCCACCCCTGATGCCACAGCTCAGGAGCGCAGGGTCGCCAAGGAGAGCTTCACCTTCAGTGGAGCATCAGATGCAATCGTCGCCCCCAAGAGTTGGATACTGACGCTGACCTACGACTACAGCGCAAGCTACAACGCCCTTGGAGAAGGGCAGGCCGTCACACGGACACTCTCCCTTAAACTCGCGTAAGGCTCCAAACTCTGCACTCACTCGACGTTCTTGAGGGATGAGACCATGTTGATGCTGGTGATGCTGCGGTACATGAAGAGGTTGACCGCGAGGGCGAAGACTGCGGTGAGCAGGGCGCTGAGCACGAAGCTCGGCCAGAGCAGGTCGCGGCTGAACATGAAGACATCGATCTCCATCGTGGTGATGATGTAGCGCTCGAGCAGTACCCCCAAACCGAGACCCAGTGCGATGCCCGCCGTTGTGAGGATGAAGCTCTCGCGATAGATGTAGGCGGCGAGCTCGCGGTCATAAAAGCCTAAAACCTCCAGCGAGGCCAGTTCGCGACTGCGCTCTTCCAGGTTGATGGTGGTGAGCGAGAACAGCACCACGAATACCAGTGCGGCGGCGCTCACGATCAGCACCAGCACCACATACTGCAGGGCATTGAGGGTATTGGCGAAGGTGTCCGCGTTATCTTGCGAGTAGGTGACCGAGGTCACGATCCCGTGCTGCTCGATAGCCGTAGGCAGCCTGGTGTGCCCCGGAGCGAAGATACCGACGAGTTGGTTGGGCTCGAACGCCTGCTTAAAACCCTCGGTAAAGGCGGAGGGGGAGAGGTAGATGTAGTGGTAGACGTAGTTCTCCATGGCGCCGCCCACCTCAAAGCTCGCCTCTTTGTCGTCAAAATCGCGCAGCGTGATAGTGCTGCCGGACGCAAGCCCAAACTGATTTGCCAGTTGCTCGGAGACCAGGGCACGCGTGTTGTCGAGCTCAAGGGTCTGGGCGGGCGCGCCCGTATCGCTCGGGCGGGTTTGGAAGCGCATGAAGTCCGCGAACTCCTGCATGTCCTGCGGCACG
>JAITTM010000221.1 GCA_031286975.1 Coriobacteriales bacterium | reverse complement strand
TGTGCCGGAGCCTGCGCCGGGGAGCCCTGTGCCGGAGCCTGCGGCGGGGCTTGTGCCGGGGGTGGCGTTGGCGCCAAGGGCGGCGGCGTGGGGCCTATGCCGCAGCGCTCGAGCAGGGCTCCCTCCGCCAGCAGCTCATCAGGGCTGCCCGAGAACACGAGCTTGCCCTTCTCTAAAACCAGCACCTTGCTGGCACTCAGGGTTTCATCCAAGTCGTGTGTGATGTGCAGAATGCCGTGGCCGCGCGCGCGCAAAGCGGCAATCGCCGCCCGTACCTCGCTGCGCCCCATGGCGTCGAGCATCGAGCAGGGCTCATCCAGCACCAGATAGCTGGGCTCCATGGCAAGAACCCCTGCGATCACCAAGCGTTGCTTCTCTCCCCCGCTCAAGGTGTTGGGGTCGCGCTCGTCAAAGCCGCTCAGCCCAACCAGCGCAAGAGCCGCAGCACAGCGCTCAGCGATGACCGCAGGGGGCAAGCCCAGGTTCTCAGGCCCAAACGCCACATCGTCAAGCACCGTGGTGCTCACAATCTGGTTGTCAGGATCCTGCGACACCACGCCCACATTCGAGCGCAACTCGCGGAGCGTCTCGTGCACGGCGGTGCTTGTGCCGTCCACACAGACCGCGCCGGCATCGGGCACAAGCAGCCCATTAGCCAGCCGTGCCAACGTCGACTTGCCAGAGCCGTTGGCTCCCAAAAGAACCACATACGCGCCCTTCTCCACGGCAAAATCAACCTCTTGCAGCGCAGTCGACTGCTGTGAGGGATACCTGAATGAGACGTGATCGAAGCAGAGCATGCACACCGTTTCTGGATTGGGGACTACCTCAGTACCCTGTGCGCGGACACCTGGGATGGCCACTTAGGGTAAAATAGAGAACCTGCATTATACCCAATCACCCCGCGCAACGAAGGACACATATGATCACTGCCCTGGCCCTCGGGTCGTTTATCATCATAATCTGCATCGCCGCGGGGCAGTTCCTTCATCGTTTTGGCGTGCCCTCGCTTATCATGTTCCTTGTGCTGGGCGTTCTTGCCGGCAGTGTGGGGCCCTGGGGCTACGTCACCTTTCACGACTATGAGGTTGTGGAGGAGATCTGTTCTGTCGCGCTCGTTTTTATCATCTTCTACGGCGGTTTTGGCACCAACTGGAAGACGGCAAAGCCGGTTGTGATCGAATCGGTGCTGTTCTCGACGGTGGGCGTGCTCATCACCGCCGGCGCCGTGATGCTGTTCGTGCATTTTGCCCTCGCACTGAGCTGGGCGGAGAGCTTTCTCATCGGGTCGGTGGTGTCTTGCATCGATGCCGCCTCGATCTTCTCCATCCTGCGCACCGAGAAATTGAGCCTCAAGTTCAACGCCGCCTCGGTGCTCGAGATCGAAGGCGGCTGCAACGACCTGCCCGCCTACATGCTCACGGTGGTGGCGCTTATCGTCTTGCAGGGGCAGACCACCGATGCCATTGCCATGACCGTGGTTATCCAGTTGGTCATGGGCGTGCTGATTGGCGTGGTGATTGCCGTTGCCACCGTGTGGCTGCTCAAGACGGTAGGAGGCAGGCTGCTTGAGGGCATGAGCCTGCTGCTGGTGATCGCGGTTGCCGTACTCAGCTACGCGGTGGCCACCAACCTGGGCGGCAACGGCTATCTGGCAACCTACCTCTGTGGCATCATCATGGGCAACAGCGCCATACCCAAGCGCTCGCATATCGTGACGCTGTTCGACTCGATTGACTGGCTGGCACAGATCATCATTTTCTTCCTGCTGGGCTTCATGACTGACCCCGCACTCTTGCCGGCGATGATTCCCGCAGCCGTCGCGCTTACGCTGTTTCTTACCCTCGTCGCGCGACCAGCGGCGGTGTTTGCCATCTTTCCCTGGTTTACGCATGACGGCGTGCGCAACCCCGTGAAAAAGGGGCTCTTCATCTCGTGGGCAGGCATACGGGGAGCAGCCTCGATCGTATTCGTCTTTCTTGCCCTGGCAAGCGACGCGCCCATCGAAGGCGACCTTTTCTCGCTCATCTTCATCGTCGCGGTGCTGTCGATAGTGATACAGGGAACGCTCTTTCCTACCGTTGCCGAGAAGCTCGACATGGTTGACCACGAGACCGACTACAAGCTCAGCTTCAACGACTTTCAGGAGCAAAGCGAGAAAGCCTTCATGAAGATCAAGGTGTCGCCCGGTCACGCCTGGGTGGGCATGGCACTCAAGGATCTTGAGATCGGGCAGGAGAGCCTCATCGTGCTTATCAAGCGTGCGGAGCAGACCTTGGCACCCCGCGGCAACACCATCATCATGCCCAATGACATCCTGGTGGTAAGCGGCGACTCCTACAGCGGCGAAAACGATGCCGACATCTCAGTGGTGACCATCGACGAGGATAACCCCTGGGCCAACAAACTGGTGAGCGAGCTGGGGCTTCCCAGCAACACGTTGATAGTCAGTGTTGAGAAGACCGACGGCAGCATAGTCACCCCCAAAGGCTGGACCAAGATCCACCCCGGCGACGTGGTCACTCTGTTTACCTGGGAGTAGGACTCGGGCGATTGGACGGGGGGTTTAGCGGTAGGAGCGCCCTCTTTTTTTGCCAGAACAAAGCTCCGTCAGCAGAATATCGACGCGACCACAAGGGGGGGGGAAGTTCACGAGGTCTCAGAGGGAGGCACCACGCCGGTCTCGATGATTCGCGCCAACTGATCCTCATCGAGGACGGGTATACCCAGTTGTTGTGCCTTGGCCAGCTTTGAGCCCGCGCCCGGTCCTGCCACCACGTAGGAGGTCTTGGCTGAGACCGAGCCCGATGCCTTGGCACCGTAGCGCTTAAGCAGACCCTCGGCCTCATCGCGCGTATAGCGCTCCAGTGAACCGGTGAGCACAAAGCTGAGCCTTGCCAGCGTCTGTGGCAGCTGCTCGCTTGCCTCCTGCTCCAAGCGCAGGCCCGCTGCCGCAAGCTCACGCATAAGACGTTGGTTGTCGGGCGTCTGGAAGAACTGCACCACCGTGCGAGCGATGACGGGACCCACACCATCGATGTCCGTCAGCTCCTCCTCGGTTGCCTGCTGCAGGGCGGCCGCAGAGGCAAAGCGCGCTGCGATAAGCTCGGCAACGGTCTTGCCTACGTTGCGCACGCCCAGGCCAAAGAGCACGCGCGCAAAGGGGCGCTTTCTGCTCGCCTGTATCTGGTCAAACAGTTTCTGCGCGATAAGGGCACCCACCAGCTCGGGCTCCTTCTCAAAATCGCCGGTCTCCTCCCGCTTCAGAGGCGACATCTGGCGCACGAACTTGGTCTGCCCCGTATCAAGCGCGGCAATCTGCTCAACCGTGAGCCGGTAAAAATCGGCAACGTCGGCAACCAGGTTGCTCTCGACCAGGCGCTCGATGAGCTTCTCCCCCAGACCATCGATATCCATCGCCGTACGACTCACCCAATGGCCCAGGCGCTCGAGGCGCTGCGCCGGGCATTCGGCTGAATCGCAGCGGTAGGCCACACCGTCCTCGTCGCGGAACACGGGTGACCCGCAAGAGGGGCACTCGTGCGGCAAAACCCAAACGCGCGCCGCAGGATCGCGCAGCGCCAGCACAGGGCCCAGCACCTCGGGAATCACATCGCCCGCCTTGCGGATGATGATGGTATCACCCACGCGCACGTCCTTGCGTTGCACCTCATCGACATTATGCAGGGTGGCGCGCGCCACGGTTGAGCCGGCCACCACCACCGGATCGAACTCGGCCACCGGGGTAAGCACGCCCGTGCGCCCCACCTGCACCACGATGCGCCGCAAAACGGTGGTCTTCTCCTCCGGAGGAAACTTGTAGGCGATGGCCCAGCGCGGCGCCTTAGCGGTGAAGCCCAGCTCGTCTTGAACGGCAAAGCTGTCGACCTTGACCACCACGCCGTCAATCTCGTAGGGCAGGCTGTCGCGCTGCTCAAGCGCGGCAACGCAAAAATCGCGCACCTCGCGCTCGGTAGTGCAGCGTGCGATGGTGGGATTCACATGGAAGCCCAACGCGCGCAGCCAATCGAGCAGCTCCCATTGGCTCCGCGCAGGCACATCGCGGGTGCTGGCGAGCGCATACATATAGGTCGCCAGATCGCGCGAGGCGGTGACCTGCGCATCCTTCTGGCGCAGCGAGCCGGCCGCCGCGTTGCGCGGATTGGCAAAGACCTTGGGTGTTGCCTTGCGCACAGCCTCGTCTTTAGCGTCGTTCTCTCGGAGAATGGCGGCATTCAGCCGCTCAAAGCTCTCTTTGGGCATGAACACCTCGCCTCGTACCTCAAGTGATGCGGGGAGAAGACCGGGGCTTGCGCCACTTAGCCCCGTCACGGAAAGCCGTGGCCGGGGCGGCTCGCCGTTCGCCCCTGAAACAGGTGCTCCGTCCCCCTGCGCCGCGTCCCCCTGCGTCGCCCCTGCCCCAGCGCGCAGCCGCAGCGGGATGTCGCGCACGGTGCGGGCGTTGGCGGTCACGTCTTCGCCTGTGCTGCCATCGCCGCGGGTGGCGGCGCGCACCAGCACACCGTCCGCATAGGTCAGAGCCAGCGACGAGCCGTCTATCTTGAGCTCGCACACATAGCTGAGCTCATGTCCCACGGCGCTTCGCGTGCGCTCAAGCCAGGCATCCAGCTCGTCGAGATCCATGGCGTTATCGAGCGAATACATACGCTGGGCGTGGACAACCGGCTCAAAGCTGCTGCTCAGCCCAGCGCCCACCCGCTGCGTGGGCGACGAGGGGTCTGCCAGCTCCGGCCACGCGCGCTCAAGCTCCTGGAGCTCCCGCATGAGCGAGTCATAGGCGGCATCACTGATGGCGGGCTGGTCAAGCGTGTAATAGAGGTAGGCGTTGTGGTCGAGCTCCTCGCGGAGTTGGCGGGCGCGCAACAAGGCCTGCTTGAGGGGAGCGGGCGGGCGGGGCGCATCTGCGGCTGCCAAGCCATCGCCTTTGGCTCCCCCGTTCAAGGCATCTGCCCCGTT
>JAITTM010000147.1 GCA_031286975.1 Coriobacteriales bacterium | reverse complement strand
GTGCATACGCTGGGCATCACGGTCGACCTGCCCACGACGGTGATTCTCTGCGTCTTGGCGGCGGTGTCTGCTTGCGGTGCCTCGGGAGTGGCCGGTGGCTCGCTGCTGTTGATCCCGCTGTGCTGCTCGCTTTTTGGCATCAGCAACGACATCGCCATGCAGGTGGTGGCTATCGGCTTTATCATCGGCGTGATCCAGGACTCCTGCGAGACTGCCCTCAACTCATCCTCCGATGTGCTGTTCACGGCTACGGCCGAGTATCGCACGTGGCAGAAGGCAGGCAAGCAGTTCACGCCAGGAAAGGACTACGAGGCGGAGTAGCGTCGGCCAGGTGGCGTGCCGTTCGTATCGCCTCAAAAGAATCCGAGATACTTGCTTGACCTTGACGTTACGGCATGATTTATACTCGCTGTGACAGGAGGTGTCCATGCGGCATAAACACGACAGTGGCAATACCTACTACACCGTGATCCAGCTGGCGAGGTTGGCAGGCGTGAGTGCACGCACGCTCAGGTGGTATGACAAGCAGGGCTTATTGCGACCTTCTCGGCAGATGAATGGATATCGGGTGTATGCGGATGCGGATGTCGACACCTTGCAGCATATCCTATTTTACAAGGAGCTCGGGTTGTCGCTCGGGCAGATTGCGGAGCTTATGACGGCGGCGGATTTTGACGACGAGAAGGCCCTGCAAGAGCACCTGCATGCGCTTAAGGCCAAACGCGAGCGCCTGGACACGCTTATCAACACGGTTGAGAAGACCATAGCAACCAGGAATGGAGAGATCGTCATGAGCAAGAAGGAGCAGTTCGAGGGCTTTAAGCAGCAGCTACTCGATCAGAATGAGCAAAAGTACGGGGCCGAGATCCGCGAGAAGTACGGCGAGGCTCAAGTCGACGCGAGCAATAAGAAGTTCGCAGCACTCAGCCAGGAGCAGTTTACTGAGCTGGAGGCGCTTACCGAGCGTATGCATGCCGCACTCAAGGCGGCCCTTGCGCAGGGCGACCCAAGCAGCGAGCTTGCCGTGCAGGCCTGCCGGATGCACAAGGAGTGGCTCTGCAACTACTGGGCCAGCTATAGCCCCGAGCAGCACAAAGGCGTGACGCAGATGTATGTGGACGACCCGCGTTTCACGGCCTACTATGATGCCATCGCGCCCGGCAGCGCCGTGTTTTTGCGCGACGCGGTCTGGGCATGGCTGGGGTAGGGAAGTTGCGAGCTAGCCGGGTTGGGCGCGGGCGGACGGCTGAGCTGGCTGGGTTGGGCGTGGGCCGGGAGGCCGAGCCGGGCGCGAGTCAGGTGCGAGTCGGCCGGGCCGGGCCTGGGTCGGGCAAAACGTGAAAGTTGCCGCTTTACCGCCTGAGAATGCGGATGCGGCGGCCCTCACTTCGCCAGGCGTTTGCCAGTGAGCGTGTTGACGGTCAGTTTGAGTACGGTGGTGATAGCGACGACTCGTGGGTCGAATTCGAAGCTGTGCTCGCGGGAGTAGTTCTGCATCAGCACGGTGAGCGCGTGGAGTTTTTCGGCATCATGGACCACCATAAGTGTGCCGTTGCCGCAGACGCTCTCGAAGGCGATGCTGTATCTGCAGGCGAGGTCGTCGGTCTTGAGCTCGTGTCCGCAGCTCATCGAGAAGCCGACATGCTGGTTGGCGGCAAGCAATTCGAGCTTTTTGCCCTCGCCAGCGCAGTGAAAATAGAGCACGACCTGCTCTTCGCGCAACTCAACGCCAAAGTTCAGGGGCAGCACATAGGGGTATCCCTCATCAAAGAGCGACAGATAGCAAACGTCACAGTTTTGCATGACGGCGCAGAGCGCGGCGAGCCCGTGTATCTCGCGGTCAGTCTTTCGCATGGCTGGTCTCCAATCGTATTCTGTGTCAGTATAAGCGAACACGGATTGAATGGGGTGTTGTTGCGTGTCGGTCGCCCCTAGACAGTAGGGAGAAGTGCGCGTGTTTGAGGTTGTGGGGTTGGATGAGACAGCAGATGCGCGGTCGATCAGCCGGGGGCATGCCTACTATCGTGCAGGGATGGTGGGCTCGCTGCATGTTGCGAGCGGTGTCTTGACTGCGGAGGTGCGCGGTTCGAACGACAATGATTACGCTGTCACCATCGGGCTCAACGACAACGGGGATATCAATGTCCGCACGGGAACATGCACCTGCCAGGCCTATTGGGAGTACGGCGGTGGCTGCAAGCATATTGTAGCCGTTGCAGACGCGGCATATGAGACGCTCAACAGGATTGCAGACTCGGCCTTCTCCGCAGATAAAACGGGGTCAGGGGCGGCAGAGCAGCGAGGTAAGGCTCGGGAGAACAGCTTGTTTGCAGCCACTCTGTCACGCGCGTCTGATCGCGAGGCGACCGACCTGCTCAAGAAGAGGGCCCAGTTGGCGGCCAATGAATCCCGGCACAGCACGCAGGCTCTGGGCACGGTGGTGCTGGAGCCGACCCTGCGTGAGGGCGACGACTACTACGATGAAGGCAGTTGGCGTCTGACCTTCAGGGCGGGTGTCAGCAAGCTCTATGTGGTGATGAACCTCAGGGAGTTCAAGCAGGAGGTGCTGTCTGGGGGCAGTTTTCAGCTGGGCAAGAAAGGCAGCGTCTGGATCGGGCGCGATGCCTTTGATGACAGCAGCAGGCAGGTGCTCGACTTCCTGCTCAAACACCTCACCATCCCACAGAGCCACTATTTCTATTATGGTGGGCAACGCAAAGACATGGAGCTCGACCAGGCCGCCGTAGATGAGCTGTTCACCGCTTTGGACGGCAGGTTCATCCGTTACGAGTACAACGAGTATCCTGAGGGTGAATTGTCGTTTCGTTATCGTTACAAACCCAAGAAAAGGACGCGCAACCTCTATGTGCAGTGGGATGACTTCCCGCTCAGTCTCACGCTCACACGCAGCGAGGAGGGTGCCGTGCTTAAGGCGCGGGGCACCTATCAGGTGGTCGAGGGCCTTGCGCACATCCATGTGATCGCCGATGACACGGTCTACAGTTGCAGCGGCGCCTACAGCAAGGCCTGTCGTGACCTGCTGATGACCCTCCAGCAATCGAAGAGGGGCTTTGAGCTGTATTTCGAACAGAAGGACATCCCTGCCCTGTTCGCGACCATTTTGGCGGAGGCGGATGGCTTTTTGGATTTCGATATCGAGGACGGGCTGAACGGCTTCATGCCGCCAGCGCTTGTGACCAAGGTCTACTTCGATGTGACCGATGCCGGCGATATCACAGCTAAGATGACCTTCACCTATGCCAACAAGACCCACTACGCCTTTCGCAGCAAGAAGATCAGCGAATCCTATGACCTGACAGGGGAGTACCGCGCCGAGAACACGCTTGGGTACTTCATGGGTGATCTGCAGACGATGAGTGCCGGAACGCTGCTGCTCCCCGCGCGGGAGGAGCAGCGGATCTACGAACTTGCCACACAGGGCATCGAGGAGATCACCCGCTTTGCCGAGGTCTATGTCTCCGATGAGTTCAAGCGTGTGAGCGTGCGACCCGCCACGGTTGTGACGGTTGGCGTCAAGGTCGCCAGCAACCTGCTCTCCATCGACTTCGACATCGAGGGCCTCGATTACTCGGAGCTCGCCCAGGTGTTGAGCGCCTACAGGAAGGCGAAACACTACGTGCGCCTGCGCGACGGCTCCTTCCTCACCTTTCAAGACGACTCCCTTGCGCAGTTCTCAGAGCTGGCTGAAGGGCTTGAGTTCTCGGAGAAAGACCTGGCGGCAGGGCATGTCGAACTCGATGTGAATCGCGCGCTCTATGTCGATACGCTGCTCAAGGGCAACGATGAGCTACGCTATAAACGCGACGATGAGTTGCGCGGCATCGTGCGCGCCATGAAGGATGTGGCCGACGCGGACTATGCGTTGCCGTCCGTGCTCGATCCGGTCATGCGCAACTACCAAAAGACGGGCTATCGCTGGCTCAGGACGCTTGCGGCGCTGCGCTTTGGTGGTATCCTGGCTGACGACATGGGTCTGGGCAAGACCATTCAGGTGCTGGCAGTGCTGCAAGCGAAAAAGGACGAGGCGGTGCGGGAGGGGGTTGCGCCTAAGCCCTCCATCGTCGTCTGCCCCGCGTCGCTGGTGCTCAACTGGCAAAGCGAGGCTGCTCGCTTCACGCCGGAGCTCAAGGTGGCAGCCCTGACGGGTGCAGCGGCGGAGCGAGCCGGTCTTATCCGCGACATTGGGCGCTACGACCTGCTGGTCACCTCCTATGACCAGCTCAAACGCGATATCGGTACGTATCAGCCCAGCGAGTTCGCCTTTGTGATCTTGGACGAGGCGCAGATGATCAAGAATCAGACGACCCAAAACGCGAAGTCCGTCAAACAGCTCAAGGGGGATACGCGCCTGGCCCTCACCGGTACGCCGGTTGAGAACAGTCTTGCGGAGCTCTGGTCGATCTTCGACTTTCTCATGCCTGGCTACCTGCGCGCATACACGCATTTCAAGAAGCGCTACGAGACCCCCATCGTGCGCGATAAGAGCCTGTCGGCGACCGAGCGCCTGCGAGCGTTGGTGCGGCCCTTTATCCTGCGTCGCCTCAAGCAGGATGTCCTCAAAGAACTGCCGGATAAAATCGAGAGCACCCTGGCCGTCAGCCTCACCGAGGCACAGCGCAAGCTCTACCTGGCGACGCTTGCCCAGAGCAAGAAGGATCTGGCACGCAAGCTGGCGCAAAACGACGGGCCCCAGAATCGCATCGCCGTCCTGGCCGCGCTGACGCGTCTGCGCCAGCTCTGCTGTGACCCTGCCTTGGTGTATGAGGAGTATGACGGGGGCAGCGGCAAGCTCGATGCTTGCCTTGAGCTGATCGAGAGCAGCCACGCGTCGGGGCATCGAATGCTGCTCTTCTCGCAATTCACCAGTATGCTCGATCTGTTGGAGACGCAGCTCAACCAGCGGGACATCGCCTTTTACCGGCTTGATGGCGCAACCCCCAAACAGCTTCGCCAAAACCTGGTAAACGATTTCAACGCGGGTGCGGTGCCCGTCTTTCTTATCTCGCTCAAGGCGGGCGGCACCGGCCTCAACCTCACAGGCGCCGACGTGGTTATCCATTTCGATCCCTGGTGGAACCTCAGTGCGCAGAACCAGGCGACCGACCGTACGCATCGCATCGGCCAGACCAAGAGCGTGCAGGTGTTCAAGCTCATAGCAAAAGACACCATCGAGGAGAAGATCCTCAAGATTCAGGAGCAAAAATACCAACTGGCGCAGCAGATCATCCAAGAGGGCGGCAATGCCTTCGACAGCCTGTCGAGCGAAGAGTTGCTCGGGCTGCTTGAAGAGGGCTAGTGCTCTGTTAAGTCATAAACTTCTTGTAAGCGGCGAGGATTTTTTGTGCCAGACAAGGCAGGATTCCCTCTGCGTACTGGACGTACGGAGAGGGAATCCTAACGCCGTATGGCGCAATAAAAGACCGTCGGTTACTGAAGTTTAGGACTTAACAGAGCACTAGTGCTCTGCGTCAGCTAAAGCTGCGGTTATCTGCTTGCCCCTATTTCGCATTGCTGCGTTGTCCTTCCTCACATTACGTACAGTAGTGCTCGGTCGGACGCCTTGCACTACGAAATATGTCCGGCGCGACCCTGCACATTTTTAGATGTTACAGGGCACTAGCGTCCGCGGGAGCAGCAAACCGCAGACGATGTAGTACAATTTGCCGTGATACCTTATCCGCCTGTTCAGGAAGCAGCATCGATGTCCCGCACTGGTCAAAGAACCTCCACCGCAGCACGTACGCTCTATTATTACGGGCGGGTCACCGCGCAGCAGATGCCCCTGTTCTTAGCCGCGGTCTTCTCCACATTGGGCTTTGTGTTCTTTCTTTCGTACGGTAACCCCTATGTCGTGGGTCTGATAATCGACCGCGTGACGGACACGCAGGTCGCTCCCGACGAGGTGTTTGCGGTCTTTGGGCCTTATATCCTGCTGCTCATCGGCGCCAACGTGGTGGGTCAGTTTTGCAGCAAGTTGCAGGATTACACCGTGTGGAAACTCGAGATCAAGGCCAATTACGCGCTGGCGACCCAGGCCTTCGACACGCTGAGCAACCAGTCGATGACCTTTCACTCCAACCGCTTTGGCGGCTCGTTGGTCAGCCAGACCCAGAAGCTCCTGAGCGGCTATGCTACCTTGCTCGAAAGCCTTGTCTACTCCATTTTGCCGCTGGTGAGTGGTGCCGTGTTCACTATCACCTTGCTGGCGCGGTTGGTGCCCCTCTACGTGGTTCTGCTCTGCGCGCTGCTGCTCGTCTACATCGTCGTCGCCTATATCCTCTACAAGCGCATCCTGCCGCTCAACGACAGCGCGGCCGACGCGCAAAACGAGCTCAGCGGCACCCTCAGCGACAGCATCACCAACATCCTCTCGGTCAAGACCTACGGACGGGAGGCGCACGAGCGCGGGCTCTTTGACTCCGCCAATCGCGAGGTGCTGAGCGCTGACTCCAGGCGCATGCGTGCCTCGACCTTCCGCGGTGCCGCTACCAGCTCGCTCATCGTGGTCATCATGGTGCTGGTGGTGGTCTTCATCACCGGTGGCAACGCCTGGTTTGGGATAAGTGCGGGCACCCTGGTGATGATGTTCACCTATACCTATTCGCTGACCATGCAGTTCAATCACCTCAACGTGACCTTCCAAAACGTCAACCGTGGCATGGGCGACGCGCATGGCATGACGCTGGTGCTCGACGAGCCCACCCTGGTGGCCGACGACGCGGACGCGCAGCCGCTCGTGGTTGGACAGGGCAGCATCGAACTTGCGGACGTAAGCTTCAGATATTCGGACGCCAACGAGGAGAACAAGGTCTTCCACGACTTTAATTTGGCTATTCCCGCAGGTCAGCGTGTTGGGTTGGTGGGGCGCTCCGGCTCGGGCAAGACAACGCTCACCACCTTGCTGTTGCGCCTTTCAGACTTGCAGCGAGGGCGCATCCTTATCGACGGGCAGGACATCGCGCACGTGACCCAGGTGAGCCTGCGCCAGCAACTGGGCTATGTGCCGCAGGAGCCGCTGTTGTTTCACCGAGCCGTGCGCGAGAACATCGCCTACGGGCGGCCTGACGCGTCTGAGGCGGAGATTCGCTTGGCGGCGGAGAAGGCCAACGCACTCGAGTTCATCGAGCAGCTGCCGCAGGGCTTTGATACGCTCACAGGCGAGCGTGGCGTGAAGCTGAGCGGCGGGCAGCGCCAACGCATCGCCATCGCCCGCGCCATACTGGCCGATGCACCCATTCTGGTGCTTGACGAGGCGACCTCCGCGCTTGACTCCGAGAGTGAGAAGCTCATCCAGGATGCCCTGCGCAATCTCATGGAGGGGCGTACCTCCATCGTCGTGGCGCATCGCCTGTCAACGGTGGCGAGCCTGGATCGCATCGTGGTGCTGAGCGAGGGGCGCATCGTTGAGGACGGCACCCACGCGGAGCTGGTGGGTGCTGGTGGCGAGTACGCCCAACTCTGGAACCGCCAGACCGGCGCATTTCTCAGCGACGAATAAGCGGTCGCTCTTCTCCCGGTTTCCAGCCTTGGGCGGGGTGATTACCCTTGCTGGAGTGGTTGTTGCATTATTAAAGAAGCGCAAGAGAGTGGAGCGGTAGCCACAATGGCCTTGTGGTGCTCCCAGGTGCCCTCAGGCAGTCCAGGCAACTGCCAGGCGCTGTACGGCCTGCGTGAGTTCAGCGGTGGGATAGCCGGCAAACCCGGCGATAACAGTGTGGGTCTCCGGCCTGGAACCATAGTGGTACGCGGAGAGCGGATAGACGCCCACGCCCTGTTGGGCCGCTCGTCGCACCAGCTCCTGCTCGGGTAGCCCCTGTGCGCTGATGAGCAGATGCAGGCCGGCAAGTTGCCCAAAAACTCGCACTTCTCCGCACCCGCACCCGCGCTCACACTCGCACCTGCTCCCGTCTCCGCTTACGCCCGCGCGCAGGGGCGCCAGGCCCTCGATGAGCGCGGCCTGTCGCCTGCGGTAGACCTTGCGCATCCGGTTGAGGTGGCGCTCAAAGTAGCCGTCGCGCAAGAAGCGCTTGAGGGTCAGCTGCTCAAAGGTCGATACCGTGCAGGAGTAGAAGCGCAGGGTCGCGCGGTAGCGTGCCAGCAGCTCATGTGGCAGCACCATGTAGGCGATGCGCAGTGACGGTGCCAAGCTGTTGGCAAAGGAGTTGAGGTAGATCACGCGGCTGCCTCCGTCGAGGCAAAAAAGCGCGGGCACAGGGCGCAGGCCAAAGTGGAAGCCGCTATTGAAGTCGTCCTCGATGATGAAGCGCCGGGCATCCGCCATCGCCCAGTTAAGCAGTTGCTGTCTGCGCGCGATGCTCATGATGACGCCCAGCGGAAACTGATGCGAGGGCGTGACCAGGGCAACCTGGGCCGCCGTAGTCTCCAATTGCCTTACAACCAAACCCTCATCATCAACGGCAACAGGATGGTAGCGCCGTTTGCGACTCTGCAGGATGCTCGAGAATGTGTGGTAGCCCGGGTCCTCAATACCAAAGTTCGCCTCGGGGAGAAGTTCGGTGAGCATTCCCAGCAGATACTCCGTCCCAGCACCCAGGACGATCTGCTCTGCGGCCACATCCAGCGCACGGAACTCGCGCAGGTGGCGGGCGATCTGTGTGCGCAGGCCAAAATCGCCTTGCGGGTCGACGGGGCTCACCAGCCGGTCGGGCTCGTCACGCATGCACTCCCGCATGAGCTTGCTCCACACCGAGTACGGAAAATGCCGGGTGTCGATGCTGTTGGTACGCAGATCATAGGCGAGAAGACCAGGATGCCCCAGAGCGTCAACGCCCCTGCTCCCGTCATTGGGCACGCCGCGCTTTGGCAAGGCGGAATCCAAGGAGGGAGGCGCAGTCGCTTGCCAGGATGTTGTCTTCTCGCCTCGCTCGGAACTACGTGGCGGGTTCTTGGGGATGTGGTGTCTCGCTATCGGTTTTAAGGAGTTGGCGTAATACCCCTTTTTTTCGACGCTTGTCAGGTAACCCTCGGCAATAAGCTGCGCGTAGGCGTTCTCAACGGTGCATTGGCTGATGTTGAGATGTGTTGCCAGCTTGCGCTTTGACGGCAGCTTCTCGTTGGCAGCGATGCCGCCGCTTTCGATTTCGCTGCGGATGGCACGATAAAGCTGCTCATACAGCGAAGCCTTGGCGCCTGGCTCAAACACGACGGTTAGCATTGAGGACCCAATCTGGTAGGGAGAAAATAAAGCGAACTGGCAGTTGATACCATATCAGATTTGCCTAGACTGGTGAATACCCATCCGCTATCCGAGAGAAGAGGCAACCATGACCCAGACAGAAACGCCCGCGCAGATCCCTGTACAAACGCCCGCGCACACGCAACTCCAGCTCAATCGCAACCTCGCCCAGATGCTCAAAGGCGGCGTGATCATGGACGTAAGCACACCTGAGCAGGCACACATAGCCGAGCAAGCCGGTGCCTGCGCCGTCATGGCCCTGGAGCGCATCCCTGCCGACATCCGCGCCGCGGGTGGCGTCTCCCGTATGAGCGACCCCAAGATGATCAAGAGCATCCAGAATGCCGTGTCGATCCCCGTCATGGCCAAGTGCCGCATCGGGCATTTTGTCGAGGCGCAGATACTCGAGGCGATAGAGATCGACTACATCGACGAGAGCGAGGTTCTCTCCCCGGCTGACGACGTATACCACATCGATAAAGCCGCGTTCAAAGCGCCTTTCGTGTGCGGTGCCCGCGACTTAGGTGAGGCCTTGCGCCGCATAACTGAGGGTGCCGCGATGATCCGCACCAAGGGCGAGCCGGGCACCGGCGACATCATCCAGGCGGTCAGGCATATCCGTAAGATCATGGCGGAGATACGCGTGCTCAGCTCAAAATCGAAAGACGAGCTCTATGAGGCAGCCAAGCAGCTTGCTGTTTCCTATGAGCTGGTGGAGCAGGTGGCACAAGCCGGCAAACTACCCGTGGTCAACTTTGCCGCAGGCGGCATTGCCACCCCTGCCGATGCCGCGCTGATGATGCAGTTGGGTGCCGAGGGTGTTTTTGTGGGCTCGGGCATATTCAAGTCGGGCGACCCTGCCAAGCGCGCGGCGGCCATCGTCAAGGCGGTCACCAACTACACGGATGCTGCTGTGGTAGCCGAGCTCTCAGAAGATCTGGGCGAGGCCATGGTAGGCATCAACGAGCAGGAGATCAGCCTCCTTATGGCCGAACGCGGCCAATGAACATTGGAATCCTTGCGCTGCAAGGCGCGTTTATCGAGCATAGGCATGCCTTGGACGCATTGGGCGCGCGCAGCTTCGAGATTAGGCAGCTCGCGGATTTTGACCCCAATATGGACGGCCTCATCATACCCGGCGGTGAGAGCACGGTGATAGGCAAGCTGCTGGTTGAGCTGCATCTGCTCGAACCCCTCAAGCGGGCGCTCGCCAGCGGATTGCCGATCTTTGGCACCTGCGCCGGCATGATTCTGCTCTCCCAGCGCGTCGCCAACAGCGACCAGCACTACCTGGATGCGCTTGATACCACCGTGCGCCGCAACGCCTACGGACGCCAGCTCGCCAGCTTTCAGGCAAGCACGCATTTCAAGGGCATCGGCGCGCTGTGCGCGACCTTCATCCGAGCACCCTACGTCGAGCAGGCAGGCCCCGCTGTCGAAGTGCTGGCAACCGTCGATGAGAAGATCGTGGCCGTGCGGCAGGGGAGCGTCCTGGCAACCGCGTTTCATCCGGAGTTATCCCCTGATACCAGGGTGCATGAGTATTTTTTGAAGATGATCTGCTAAGATGCCGACGAGTGACAGAGCGCGGCAGAGCGGGGTGGGGGTGAGGCAGCGAGCGGGCAGGCCTCATCCCTACCGCAAAACGACGGTCGCCCCGAGGGGTGGCCGTCGTTTTGGTCAAAACCCGCTCAAGGCAGACACAAGGTTTACTCCCAAGGCTCCTCTTCGACCGCTTTGGTGGCGGCAAGGTAGCCAAAGCTCAGTGTTTGACCAACACCGCCCTGGTAGTACAGACCCTCTTGCTCGACCAGGGCGCCACTGACGACTGACCGTGTCGGGTTGGACATACAAACTCCTCACGTGGGGCTCAAATGGTGGCGACCTGTGGGTTCTTATGTGTGAGTATAGGGGTTAGAGGGATGCAATCGCAAGAAGCTCCGAGTGAACTCCAAACGGATGCCGCACGAGATTGCCGTCCCGTTGTCCAGCACAGGGTACTGAATACCTCCCAACACAAAATACCTCCTTATACAAAATACTACTTGACACATAGTATAATGCAACGTACAGTGTGTAGCGACAGAAAGAGGAGGTGATGGCATGGATCCACAGTTGAAGCGCGGTTTTTTGGAAGTCTGCGTACTGGTCTCGATTCGCCAGCAGGATTCTTACGGCTATCAGATCATCAAGGATGTACCACCGCGTCTGGGGCTCACAGAGTCTACCTTGTATCCCTTGCTCAAACGCCTGGAGCTTGCGCAATGTCTCACGGTGTATGCGGTGGAGCACAGCGGGCGCCTGCGCAAGTACTACCACATCACGCCCATCGGTTTGCAGAAGATTGACGAGTTCTTGGCTGAGCAAGCCGACATCGTCGCGATCTATGACTACGTAAAAGGAGGTGTACGGCAATGAACAAAGAGGAATTTCTAGCTCGGCTTACCGCGGCGCTTGGGCGCCTGCCACAGGGGGAGATCGAGCAATCCATCTCCTTTTACCGCGAGATGATTGATGACCGTATCGAGGACGGTATGAGTGAGGCAGATGCCATCGCAAGTCTGGGTGACATCGAACAGATCGCCGCGCAGATAATCGCCGAGACACCGTTGGTGCCCAAGGCGCTGGCTAAGGCAAAGACGGGGAGCAGGACGCTCAATATCGTGTTGGTCGCGGTCTTCTCACCAGTATGGGTGCCTGTGGCACTTGCTTTGGCGGCCTCCGCGTTTGCCGTCTATATCTCCATCTGGGCGGTGATCGTGAGTTTGTGGGCCGTCGTGTTCTCGTTGCTGCTCACGGGGGTTGTCGGCATAGCGATGCTTGCCTACCTGGTGGTGACCGGCCACGCGCTGAGTGGGGTATTCACCGCGGGTGCTGGCTTGGTCTGTGTGGGTATCGGGCTGTTCTGCTACTACGGGGTTGCGGCGGCGTCCAAGGGGCTCTTCGCTCTCACCAAACGTTTTGCCGCGTGGGTTCAATCGCTCTTCATACATAGGGAGGCACGTCATGAACAAGGCTAAAAAGGTCATTCTCGCCATTGCGACGGGCTGTATCGCTGTGGGATTGGTGATGAGTGGTACGGCGTTTGCGCTCACGGGTTTTGATTTCAGCGCGCTTTCAACGGTTGAGCGCAAGGTGCAGGAGCACTATGTCGCGCCCAGTGCCAACATCGAGGCCATCGTGTTCAGGGGCCTTTCGGACGACGTGCGCGTCGAGCGTGCCGCCGTGCAGACCATCGAGGTGGACTACTGGGGCAACGATGTCGATAGTTATAGCATTGAGGAGCAGGACGGAACCTTGCAGATTGCTGTCTGGACACGGCCGGTGGCAGGCATCTACTTCAACTTGCAGGAGACGCCCGTTGTGATCAGGATTCCCCAGGCGTACAAAGGCACGATCGAGCTCGCCACAGCCAGTGGTGACATCGCTTGTTACGACGAAGGCGATCTTGCCGCACTCCAAGTCAACAGCATCAGTGGCGCGCTGGTTCTTGGCGCGGCCAACGTCAAGGGTTCGGTGTCCCTCGGCTCGACAAGCGGCAGCATACAGGTAAAAAACCTCACTGCCAGCGATGTCAGTCTTGCAACCGTGAGTGGTGCGATCGGTTTTGAGGCCCTGACGGCAGCAGACATCACGCTGCGGAGCACCAGCGGCAGGATCCAAGGCAATATCGAGGGCTCCGCACGCGACTATTCTATCCGCGCGAGCTCGACAAGCGGTGAGATTCGCGTGCCTCTGGGCAGCACAGGCGGCAGCAAATCCCTGGAGGTCAACACCGTCAGTGGCAATGTGGGCATCGACTTCACTGGCTAGCGGCGCGCCAGACCTATAGCAAAAACCAGCACGGGCAGGCAACGGGGAGGATACCGCCACGGTATTCTCCCCGCCACTGTTTTGGTCTGAGCGGGCTGCCGCCGACGTGGAATAATTATGAAGCGGGCAGACGCGTTCTTACCGCGCACGGAATTCTGTGTAGAATGGTATCCTTTAGCTCACGGCGATGAGATGGGGGTACATGGATCGAGAACAGAAAAAAGTGCTGTTACTGGCGATGAAGGCGGGCGAGATCATGCTGAGCAGCGGTTCGGAGGTGTATCGTGTCGAGGATACGATCGACCGCATCTGCCACGCCTGCGCCCTGCCCTATGTCGAGTGCTTTATTACAACCACGGCGCTGACGGTCAGCCTGGGAAGCCCCGAGGAGGACGGCGAGATAGACACGGTCGTCAGGCGTATCAAGAACATAGGCGTTGATCTGGAGCGCGTTTCGCAGGTGCACGCCTTTGTGCGGGGCTTCTCCAAAGGCGAGATATCGGTGGACGAGGGCTTTGAGATACTGCAGCGCATTGAGAGGACCCCCGTGTTCAGGTTGCCCGTGCGCTTGCTGGGGGTAATGCTGGTGTCGTTCTTCTTTACGCTGATGAGCGGAGGGAGCCTTGTTGATGCCGCGTTCTCGCTGCTTGCGGGCACGAGTGCCTACCTGCTCTCCCTTGGTATCGCGCGTCTTAAGATAAACCGTTTCATCTCGGTCTTTGCGAGCTGTTTTTTGTGCGCCGGCATCGCGTTTCTGTGTTACCTGACGGGATGGGTCAGTTCCATGAGCTCCATGATCGTTGGGGGGATCATCGTCTTTCTGCCTGGTGTTGCCATAACCAACGCCGCTCGTGACCTTTTGTCGGGCGACATGCTCTCTGGCGTGGCGCGCGTGGCGCAGTCGCTTTTGACAGCAATCGCCATCGCGGGCGGTGTGGGCTTTTTGCTGGGGCTGGTACATCTGGGGCTTAACGCAGACACCTTCACACAGTATCTGCTCCCGCTGCAGTTCTTGTTTGGCATGCTGGGCACCTTAGGGATATCGCTTGTCGTCAATATCCCGCGCCGGTACCTCGTGCCCGCATCGCTGATCTCCGCCTGTGGCTACCTCACCATCACGCAGCTTTTGCTTATGGGGATACCCCATATACTCGCCTGCTTTGTGGCAGCCTGTGTTGTGGCGTTGATAGCCGAGATACTGACGCACATAACCAAGGAGGCTGCGTCGCTCTTTATCGTGCCTGCTATCTTTCCGCTGGTTCCGGGTGTCGGCCTCTATAACACCATGATGAGCCTGCTTCGCGACGACCTGAGCGCTGCCGGCGAAACCGGCGTTGAGGCGATCTTTATCGCAGGCAGCATTGCCGTCGCCTTGCTCGTTGTCATCTCGCTGACGCGGGTGCTCTCCGCGATCTACAACGGTATATTCCACAAAAACCGGGCATAACAGAACGCGGAGGCAAGCAGGCAATGTGTGCAGAATCCAAGACGAGGCATAGTGTCTTGCCCGCCACAATCAGCGCTTTTGTGCTACTGCTCCTTTTGTGCGGCCTGGGTTTTTGGCTGCTGTCGTGTATGGCTTCGTTTCAAAACGATTCGCCGAGCGACGAGGTTGCTGTGCCGCCGAACACAGACAACGAGGCAGCCGCCGCTGCCAAGAATCTGGAGAAGCGCCCAAAGCCAACGCAGCCAGATGGGTCTACAGGGGCGGAACTTTCGGACTTCTCACACGTGGCAACAACCCATTGGCTTTCTTCCGGCAACTATACGGTGGGCATCGACATTCCGGCAGGGAAGTTTGTTGCCGTAGCGAAATCAGGTTTTGGCAATCTGTTTTGCTATACGGGAGACGTTACGGTAGTCAGCGAGTTCATGGGATATGCTTTTGATGAGAGCATCATTACGGGGACCCTCGGGGGGATAGAGCTTGAAGAAGGATCCGTTGTCACCGTCACAGGCGAACTGGAGCTTGCGCTGCATTACTCGAAGGTGACTTCGGATGTTACTGGCCGCAGCTATGGCAATGTTGTTGGTGTCACGCTTGGGGTAGGCACGTATACAGCGGGAGTCGATTTTGAGCCAGGAACCTATAACATCTCGGCGGTTTCTGGAGAAGGAGGCATTACCTCATCCAATGGCTTCAGGAACGGAATCGACGAGGGCTTCTTTGGCTATTCATCAGCGTACCCCCTCAATACCAGTTTTGTGCAGAATGTCGATCTGTACGAGGGTGTCAAACTCACCATAAGCGGCAGCCTGGAGGTCGCGCTCAATCCCGAGATCAAGGCTCCATCGTCGTAGCAGTGTGTTGCTGTCTGTTCGGCGTTTTGCGGCGGGGGAAAGTGCCACCATGCCTGCCAGTTGCCGCTTTCTTCAGACCTGTTTGCGCCGACATCACGCCTCTCTTTTAGCGCCGTCGCCTTGCACAAGAAGCTCAAGATTGCGGATAAGTTCGAGATAAAAGCCCACGCCACGCTTGAAGCTCTCCACATCCAGGCTCTCGTCCGCGCCGTGGACGCGCGCGCGTTGGTCGCCCTTGAACAAAAAGCCCGCAAAGCGATAGGTGTGGGGGCAGATGCGCGCGAAATAGGCAGCGTCGGTGCGACCATTTTGGACGTAGGGCGTGATGCCAGCGTTGGGGTAGACGCTGTGGATGACCCTGCGCAGGTAGTCAAAGGCCGCGTCGTCATACGGCGAGATGGGGGAGGGCTCGATAGCGTCAAACACGTCAAAGGTGGCCTGCGCGCCAAAGTGCGCCTTCAGGCGGGCGACCGCCGTGGCAACGGATTCAAAGGGGTCGACACGGATGTTGATGTTCGCCTTTGCCTGCGTGGGCAATACGTTGGGCGCCTTTGAGCCCTCAAGCTCGGTGAGTGCGTAGGTGGTATGCATCATGGCGGCGGCCTCGCTGTTGCTTTGAAGAACCCTGAGCACCAACGGCCTGAAGAGCCAGAGGTTTCCCAGCAGCAGTTTGAAGCCCAGGCCGCCGTGGGCTGCCAGCTCCCGGAGCATGGTCGCTACGGTGGCAGTGAGTTGCGCTGGCACCGCCGTGGTCTGCATCGCGTGCAGGCCCTTGACCAGCTGTGCGGTTGCATCGTTGGGCGAGGGCACCGAGGCATGCCCTCCGGAGCTGGTGATGGTGATGCCCACATTGCACGCGCCTTTCTCGCTCACACCTATCACGGCGAATTCGCGGCCGATAACAAGTGGGGCGTTATCGACAACGGCACCGCCCTCATCCAGCACCAGACAGGGCTGGATGCCGCGTTTGGCAAGATGCTCGATCATCAAAGGGGTGGTGTCGCCAGCAGTCTCTTCGCAGTCGGACGAGCAGATATAGACATCGCAAGGTGGGGAGAAGCCCTGGGCAAGCAGGGTCTGAGCGGCCTCAAACAGTCCGGCGAGGATGCATTTGGTATCCACGGCACCACGTGCCCAGATCCTGCCGTCGGCGATGTCGGCCGCAAAGGGATCATGCGACCAGGCGGCGGGGTCGGCGTAGACCACGTCGTGATGCGCCATGAACACCACGGGTTGCCTGCTGGCATCGGCACCCGGCCAACGGAGCATGATGCCGTAGGTGTTGACCAACGTGAGTTCAAGCTGCGCGAAGACGGTGGGATAGAGTTGCTTGAGTTTGGGCACGAACGCGTCAAAGGCGGCGCGGGAGGTTTCGCGGTCGTCAGTCCAGACGGTCGCCGAGCGCAGCATCGCGCGAAATCGCTCGACCGAAGCATCATCGCCGCATGCGGTGGAGGGCGGCAAGGGGTTGAGCACAGGGGTCGGCCCAAGACGCGCGGCATTAATCAGCAGCACGGCAACTAGGATGAGTATGAGAGCTGACACAATGAGTGCGATAAGCAGCAGGAGATTCATGGGCTCAGCCTTTTCTTGACGGATGCACGCCAGGGAGGCGCCGTAACCAGCTGCGGTCTTCTTGGCGAGACGATAAAGAACGGTTCGTATTATACGCCTGATTGCGGTGCCGCTGATATTCGTGCCTGCTAATCCGCCCCGCTCAGTCAAAACCCAAGCTAGACTTCAGTAATCGACGGTCTTTTTGCGCTCTGCTCTGTCTCTTGGTGCGTTCAGTACGCCCAGACACTTCTGTCTGCCTGGCGCAAAATTCTCGTCGCTTACAAGAGGTTTTGTCTAACAGAGCGCTGGACAGACTGGGCAGAATTTCCCTGCCTGCAAGAACCCTTTCCGTCTTTGGTTTAGAATTACCGTATGTCAGCAAAAGGAGTCCCATGACGTCATTCGATCTCGATCATCCGATATCCCACAAAAACGGGGCGCATCCCGGAGCCATCGGTGCGGGTGTTGCCGAGATGGACTTTGCCCTCGCGGCGCCCATCCGTGACGCGCTGACGCGCAACGTGGAGGCCTCTGCTGTGGGTTATGTCGATCGTACAACGCATACGCAGATGCTTGCTGCCACGGCTCAGTGGCTCGCCCGCAACCTCAATTGGGAGGTCAGCCCCAAAGACGTGCTCTGCGTCGCTGATGTTCTCTCCGGTTTTGAGGCCGTGCTGCGTAGCTTTACGGCGCCGGATGCACCCATCCTCATTCCCGCCCCCGCCTATAACATGCTGCTCAAAACGCCCCGCTACTTTGGGCGCGTCCCTGTTGCGATTCCCTGCCCGCGCAGTGAAGACGGGCGCTATCTGCTCGATTTTTCGGCCATCGATGAGCTGTTGGTGCCTGGGGCGCTGTTTGTGCTCACCAATCCCTGGAATCCCACGGGACAGGTTTACACCCGTAACGAGCTTGAGCAGCTGGCGCAGCTCATCGCCAGGCACGATGCCCTGGTCTTTGCCGATGAGGTGCACTGCCCCCTCATCCTCAACAAAGCGTGCAAGCATATCCCCTATGCCAGCCTGAGCGGGCAGGCTGCCGCCCACAGTATCACGGCGATAAGCGCCTCAAAGGCCTGGAACATCGCAGGTCTCAAAACCGCGCAGCTCATCATCAGCAGCCCTCCGCTGCGCCAAATCTGGAGGCGGGTCGCGCCCTTCTATGCGCTGGGCGCCTCGCGCCTGGGCTTGGTTGCCAATATCGCCGCCTACACCAATCCGAAAAGCCAAACCTGGCTGGACAGGACACTCGATGTCCTGCGAGAGAACCATGCCACCCTCAGGCAGCACTTCGCCCAACACCACCCCGCGGTCTCGGTGTCTGCCAACGATGCCACCTATCTGGCGTGGCTGGATTTCAGGGCGCTCGAACTGAGGCGCAGCCCTGCGGATTTCCTGCTTGAGCACGCTCAGGTTGTCGCAAATGACGGCACAGAGTATGGGGCGCCCGGTTTTCTCCGCTTTAACTTCGCCCTGGAGCCACCAACGCTCAAACGCGCGCTCCAGCAGATCACGCAGGCACTTGAATCCTACTGACCGGGCAATCTGCCTGGATGCCTTGCGCTATCACAGGGGAGAAGACTCACGGCATCAAGTCGCGAATGCTCCTCACCAAAAGGTCGAGGGCATCGCCGTAGGTTATGTCGTTGGCCTGTGCTGTTGCAACCACGCTGAGGGCGAAGAGTAGCATCAGGCTCACCACCACGATGATGACGATACGTGAGACGTTCCAGATAAGCTGCATGAAGCTTGCTGCCGCGGTCCTCTTGGGTGGGGTGGGAAACTGGTGCATGATGGTGATTTGGCGACCCGACGGCATAGTGAGGGTCTGCTCGTCCTGGGGAGCTGCCTGTTGGGCGGCCACTGCCGCGCTGGATGCAGCAGATTCATCGGATAAGGAGCTTGGCTTCGCAGCTCCAGCGCCCGAGGCAGCGGAACCGACACCCTGGTTGGCCAGGGTTGCTTCCGTCGCTTGCGGTTTAAGCGCTCGTTTAAGTTCGTCGTTTTGCAGATTGAGGTCGAGCAGCTCGGTGATGCGGGTTGCGAGCTCCTGTTCAAGTGCGTCCTTCTCGTTCAAAGTCCGCTCCAAAGCGGTCTCTATCGTATGGGTTTCAGCACTTATCTGTTCCAGGTCGCCTACCAGCTCGTCGCGGCTCAACTCATCGACCATCAACTGCGCCTGCGCCTCAATCAGTTGGTCGTTGAGCTGCTCGTTCTTCTCTTTTTGCTCATTGAGGGATTCCGCAAGATCGCTCAACAGGCCATCGCGCAGTTCGATGCGTACGCGTAGATCGGCGATCTCCTCTTCTTGCTGTCTGGTTTGGGCAAGAGGTTGCAGCTCGTCGCCATCAAGATACTCTTTGGCGGCAAACACATCATCAGCCCGAGCAAACTCACAGCCCAGGCCGATATTCTTCTTGTCCGGATAGATCAAGACATTGCCCACGCGATAGTTCGTGGTTGCCTCAGTCTTTAGGATGAGATCCTGTGCGGTTACCTCATACAGATAGTACTCGTTATAGCGGCCGCGGCTGATCACTTTTCGTCTTTGAGGTATTCATCCAGCGCGATGCGAACCATGTCAGACGAGCTGTTGGGCACGATGCCGTGAACCTTGTTGTAGGCGGATTTCTCGATGAGTTTCACGTACTGATCCGCGTAGATATAAAGACCCTTGTAGACCGTGGGGCGCTCAACGCCTTTCTCATTATCCAGCGCGATCTTGAGTGCTGAGGGGTTTTTTGTAACATTTGTACCAGACACCATAAAAATTTCTCCAATTCCTATTGACTGTTGAGTATGTGCATATGCTAGCATAGCGTTCCTCAAAGTCAAGAGAGCCGCACGATATCTTGCAATGTTTTCAAAAGAAAGGGGCAGAAAAGAGGAGAGAGCGTTGAAGGAACCGAATAGCACCGTTGATAAGCAC
>JAITTM010000084.1 GCA_031286975.1 Coriobacteriales bacterium | reverse complement strand
CCGACGAGCTGATGCCCCGCTACTTCTATCTCGCGTCGACCTATCCTGTTGCAGAAGCGGAGAAGATCGAGGCCGGACTTGCCGCGGGTACGCTGCATCCCAACGAGGTCAAGCGCCAGTTGGCTGGCAATATCGTGTGCGCCTACCATGGTGAGGCCGCCGCGATCGAGGCTGAGGCGGCCTTTGACCGCGTGTTCAAACAGCATGAGGCTCCGGCGCATATTGAGCAGGTCGCTGTCTGTTTGACGCCGGATGCCGCGGGCACAGTGTATGTGGCCGCCGTGCTGGTGGAGCTCGGCTTTGCCGCGAGTGCCGGCGAGGCACGCCGCCTGATAGACGGCGGCGGCGTCAAACTCGACGGCGTGCCGCTTGCGGCCAAGGAGTACAACGTGGATCCCGCCCGCCTGGAGGGCACAGTGGTGCAGGTAGGCAAACGCAAATACGCCCGCGTGCTGGGCAAGTAGCTCCCATACCAGCCGTCATTGTGCTCGGCGGGCGTAGCCTGAAGGCGCAGGATCTACGGGGGGTGCTTTTTGAAATGGAAGACGTCAGCAAGGAGTGCCATGCTCTTCTCAGAAATCGATTACCTGGACAGCAACCTTGATGTGCTCCACGGCTTTGTGGGTGTCAGAGACGGGCGCATCGACTATGTGGGTGCAAACGACCCCACGCACAGCAACCCCGCGCTTGACTATGGCGAGCGCTACAACGGCGCGGGCAAGCTGCTTATTCCCGGTCTCTATAACACACATGCCCATGCACCCATGGTTCTGCTGCGTGGCTATGCCGAGAACCTGCCCCTGCAACAGTGGCTTTACGAGGCCGTCTTTCCCTTTGAGGACAGGATACGTGCCGCGCAGGCCTACCCCGCCATGCTGGTCGCGATTGCCGAGATGCTGCGTTTTGGCGTGGTGTCTTTCTCCGATATGTACTTCTTTACCGAGGAGCGCGCTCGAGCCGTGGCAGAAAGCGGCATCAAGGCGAACCTCTGCAACGGGCTTATGGTCTTTGACCCGGATGTCAGATATGAGGATATGCCCGACAAAGAGAGCAATGAGCGCTTTGTGCGCAGCTACCACAACACGCTGGACGAGCGCCTCAAGATCGACCTCAACATTCACTCCGAGTACATCTCAAATCCGCAGGTGGTGCAGGCGGTGGGGCAGCAGGCGCTTGAGCTGGGCGTCAACACCCACATCCACCTGAGTGAGACCGCACGCGAGCACGAGGAGTGCAAGCAGCGCCGGGGCGGCCTCACGCCCGCCGCCTACTTCGAGTCGCTGGGCTTCTTTAAGCAGCCCTGTGTGGCGGCGCACTGCGTGCACACCGAGCCGGAGGATTGGCAGATACTTGCTCGCAACGGCGTGACGGTGTCGGCTAACCCTGCCAGCAACATGAAGCTCGCCAGCGGTTTTGCGCCGGTGCCGCAGATGCTGGCAGCAGGCATCAACGTGACGCTGGGCACTGACGGCGTAGCCAGCAACAACAGCCACAATATCCTCAAGGATCTCTATCTGTTCGCGCTGCTCTACAAGGGGGCGACGGGGGATCCCACCGTTGTGACGGCTAAGGAGGCGCTTGCGGCAGCGACCATCAATGGCGCACGCGCGCAGGGGCGCCTCGACAGCGGCAGCATCGCGGTGGGCAACCGTGCCGACGTGGCGGTGCTCGACATCAGTGGACCCTGGTTTTCTCCCCAGACTGATCTGCTCAACAACCTGGTGTATGCGGGGCAGGGGAGTGACGTGGTGCTCACCATGGTGGACGGCGCGGTGCTCTATCGTGACGGCATCTACCCCACCATCGATGTAAAGCGTGCTATCTTCGAGACCCAGCAGGCAACACAGGCCATCCTCGCCAGCCTATGAGCACGCCATGTTTTTCTGAGCGGAATGAAGCGGAGCCTAAGGGCTTAGCTTTGCGGTCGCAGCCAAGAGGTTTTGCCCCCCGTGCCCTCATAGCCATGAGCGGCGGGGTTGACAGCTCCGTGGCGGCCTATCTCATGCAGCGGCAGGGCTACGACTGCACGGGCATCACCATGAAGCTCTATGACAACGAGGCCATTGGCGAGCCGCGCGAGAGCAGCTGCTGCTCGCTGGCGGACATCGACGACGCGCGCTGCGTTTGCACCCGCCTGGGCATCCCCTATTATGTGTTCAACTTCACCGAGACCTTTGCCACCGCCGTTATCGATCGCTTCATCGATGCCTACACCCACGGCGCGACGCCCAACCCCTGCATCGACTGCAACCGCTACCTCAAGTTCGAACGTCTGCTCAGGCGGGCACAGGAGACCAATTTTGCCTACGTGGTAACCGGCCATTACGCCCGTCGCTCCTATGATGAGAAAACCGGGCGCTATCTGTTGAGGAAGGGTCTCGATGCCAACAAGGATCAGAGCTACGTGCTGTATGCGCTGACCCAGGAGCAGCTGGCGCAGACACTCTTTCCGCTGGGCGAGTACACCAAGGAGCAGGCGCGCCGCTTTGCGCAGGAGCAGGGTTTTGCCAACGCCAGCAAGCACGAGAGCCAGGACATCTGCTTTGTGCCCGATGGCAACTACGCGGCTTTTATCAGGCGCTACACGGAACAAGGCGGCGGCAGCTTGGCAACCCCCTGTCTTGAGAAGGCAGATCCCGCCCGCGACCTTTTTCCGCCGGGTGCTCTTGTCGATACCGAGGGCAGGGTTCTGGGCAGGCACGACGGCATCATCAACTTCACCGTGGGGCAGCGCAAGGGCATCGGTATCGCCGCTGCGCACCCGCTCTATGTTGTCTCGATAGATCCGGATACCCATACTGTCGTGGTGGGCGAGAGCTCCCGTCTCTACAACACGACAGCTCTCGTCACCAACTGCAACCTGATAGCCTGCGACCGCCTGGATGCACCGCTCAAGGCGCAGGTCAAGCACCGGTACCGCCAGGCCGAGCGCTCAGCGACAATCGAGCAGCTGGACGCAGACACGCTCAAGGTGGTGTTTGACACGCCGCAAAAGGCACTCACCAAAGGGCAGGCACTCGTGATCTACCAGGGAGACGTGGTTGTGGGCGGGGGCACCATCAGCGCGGTTCTGTGAGCGGGTTTCTCCCTGAGATGGTTTTTATGCAGCGTGCCCAATCGTCCCCGTTTACCCTGCGTTTACGCTGCATTGAACTTCCATTCACATACTCCTTATACCTTGATTCTGTGCACAAGGCAACCAAAGGAGGCTCTAAAGATGGAATATGCCGTACAAACACGGGATCTCACCAAGGTATTCGCGGGGAGGAGCGCCGTAAACCGTGTGAGCGTCAGCATCAGGCAAGGGGACATCTATGGATTTATCGGGGAGAATGGCGCCGGCAAAACGACCTTCATGCGGATGCTCTGCGGACTTGCCCGACCCACGAGGGGAACAATCCAGATATTTGGGAGCGATGAGCTGGAAAAACAGCGCAGGCGCATCGGTTGCACCATCGAGAGCCCCGCGATCTACCCCGCTTTGACGGCAGAAGAGAATCTGGAGGTCTATCGGATACTGCTTGGTATTTCTTCCAAGGAGGTCGTTTTGCAGCTTGTTGGGTTTGTGGGCCTAGGCAACGTGGGCAAGAAGAAGGCAAGGGACTTCTCGCTCGGCATGAAACAACGGCTGATGATTGCGATTGCCCTGATGGGGAGCCCGGATCTCCTGATTCTGGATGAGCCGATGAACGGTCTTGACCCGATGGGGATAAAAGAAGTCCGCGATCTCCTGTTAGCGCTGAATAAGGAGAAGGGTCTGACGATCCTGCTCTCCAGCCACATTCTTGATGAGCTGTCCAGAATGGCAACCTGCTACGGTATTATCCACGAGGGAAACCTGATCGACGAGTTCTCAGCCGAGGCGCTTGAGCAAAGATGCCGCAATAACCTGAGGATCGTCGTTGATGACCCCCATAAGGCGAAGGAGCTGCTGGCAACCGCCGTCAGCAGTAACTTCGATGTCCTGCCCGATGGCGTGCTTGTCGTATACGATCATCTGGATGAGGCCGCAGCCATCAATCAGCTCCTCGTCTCAAACGGTATTGCCGTGTCAGCCTTGGCACCCGGAGAGCAGAACCTTGAGGCGTATTTTATGGATAAGATGGGGGGCAAACGATGATCGATATCATCAGATCAGAGTTCTACAAGCTTGCAAAAGCACGGTCGTTCTTCATCTGTCTTGCCCTCTGTGCCGCACTCGCAGTGTTTTTGGGCTTTGCGATACAGATGGGTGTCGCCGCAAGAGGCAGTAGTGACGGAGCCGCCATACTCAGCGACATCAGCGCTTTGGTCCTGTTGGAACAAACGCTTGGGCAGCCCTTCCTGCCCACGCTCTTTGCGATCTTCGTCTCGCTTTTTGTATCCAGCGAATTTCATAATGGCACGATGAAGAACTGTGTTTCCAAGGGCTTCAATCGCATCCAGATATACCTGGCCAAGCTTTTGGTATGTGGTCTTGCGGTGCTTGCGATGTATGCGGCACACGTCATAGCGGCCTTTATCGTGGGCTCGGTTCTTTGGGGTTTTGACCCCTATGGTCTTGCCACGGTATCGAATGTCGCAACGCTCCTGCTCAGCGAGGGCCTGTTGTTTCTTGCCTATGCCGCGCTATTCGTTCTTGTCTCCCTGTGGCTGCGTAGCGTGGGTGCTTCTATCGCTGTCAATATCTGCGCAAGCTATCTGTTCCCAACGCTTTTGATGGCAGCCAACTATATCGTTGGCGACACGGTAACGCTGTCGGACTATTGGATCTCTGGCAATATCTCGGCGCTTGCCACGCTCTCGCCCGAGCCTGGTGCCGTAGTGCAGGGCATCGTTGTGGGGCTTGCCTACCTGATTGGCAGCACCGTGCTGGGCAGCCTGCTGTTCAGGCGGCAGGATATAAGGTAGCACACAGGTACGCTGCGTTATAATGGAGGCCAGGAAGGCGGCTCGCTGTGCTTCTGTCGCTGGGGTCATGCGTTCTGCCGCTTGCGACGGGGTCTTGCCAGCGGCAGAGCAACGTGACGGAGAAAGTCGGGATATGTCCAAACGGATACTGCTTGGCACAAGCATAGCGCTGCTTGCGTTTATCGCGCTGGCAATCGTTACGACCACAGGGCAACTCGCCCCATTTGACAAGACCGTCTCCGCTGCTGTGCATGCAGGAGAAACGCCAGCCTTGACCGCTATTCTGCTCGTCATCACCAACGCCGGCGCGTGGTTTGTGTATGTGCCCATCACCCTCGTGCTCCTGGCGATTCCAAGACTGCGCTTCAAGCTAGGGCTTCCTATTGCCGCTACACTGGCGGCCGCAGGAGCGCTCAATTGGGCGCTCAAGCTGCTCTTTGCCGTTCCAAGGCCGGAGGCACATCGCCTGATCATCGAGCCAGGGTTCAGTTTTCCGAGCGGTCACGCCATGAGTGCGGCTGCCTTTATCGGCATAGCTGTTCTTCTGTTCATGCGGTATCTCCCAAAAGGGCGCCATGGGGTAGCCCTCAAAACGCTTGTATCGATCCTGGCGCTACTTTTCGTTTTGGCTGTTGGGCTCAGTCGCGTGTATTTGGGCGTGCACAACCCCTCCGACATCATGGCCGGATACGCCATGGGGCTTGCTCTGTGCCTGCTGAGCTTGGGCGTGGTGGATGCGATTGAGAGGCGAGCAGCGGTGTCGCATAAGGGGCGCGAACGCTAAAGGAGCCGCGATGGAATGCGGCAGGCAACGCAGCAGGTTGTGCGGCAGGCAACGCGGGGGCAACGCAGCGGGCTGCGCGCAACCGAGTAGGCTACAATGTTCAGATATGCTTCTTCACGTTGTCTGGCGAACACACGGAGCCTGAGATTGGGGATCAATGGAGTACGTTCTTGTTGTTGGTATTGTTGTTGTGTTGGCCGCTGCGTTTATCGTGCCCATCAGCATCTTTGCCTCAAGAAGAAGAAAACGGGTGCTCGATGCCCTCTTTGGTGCGATCCCCAAAAACGCCTCAGTGCACGAGTCCATACGGAATTACTGGGATGCCTTCTCGGAGTGCTACCCCGATCAAGCGTACATAGACCGCACCACCTGGAACGATTTGGATATGGACGCCGTTTTCTGTCGGATCAATGGCTGCCTCTCCTCGGTTGGCGAGGAGTATCTTTTCGCGCTGCTCCACAGGCCTGCCAACGCTGAGATCCTGTCTCAACGGGAGAACCTGGTTGCGTGCCTTGAAAAAAGGGAGCTGCGGCTGAAGATCCAGCTTGTGCTCAACAGGCTGGGAAAGAATCGCTTCAACGGCCTTTGGATACTGATGTTCGCGCCCCATATCCTGTCGCTTGGGAGCTACAAGCGCTACCTGATCCAAGCACTGCTGCCGCTGCTGGGCGTTGCGTTGCTGTTCGTGAACAGCAGTCTGGGAATCGTTGTGCTGGCGCTGACACTCTTGGCGAACATCATCACGTTCGCCATTGCCAAAAACAGGAGCGAGCAAGGCCTTGAGCATGTGAGCTATCTCGTCAAGACGCTCCACTGCGCCAAGGGATTGGAGAAGGAGCTGAGCGGCTCCTGTCCCCAATACGCCCAGGATATGCGAACCTCCCTGGCTCACTTCAAAAAGCTGAGCTTCTCATCGTTTATGATCGCGGCGACACCAAACTCGGACGCGGATGCGCTGATCTCGCTTTTTGGCATGCTGACACTGGCACCGGTGATCCAGTACTGCAAGTCGATCCAGCTACTGACAGACAGACAAAAGGAGCTACAGGAGTTCTTTGCTCTGGTGGGCGAGGTCGATGCCGCACTGAGTCTGGCATCTTTTAGGGCGAGCCTTGAGTACTATTCGCAGCCGACCTTCTCCCAAACGCTTACACTGGAAGGCAGGGCATTGTATCACCCGCTCGTACAGGCCGCCGTGCCCAACGACGTTCTTGTTGAGAAGAACCTGCTGTTGACGGGCTCTAACGCCTCGGGCAAATCCACCTACATCAAGTCAATCGCGGTCAACGCGCTTTTGGCGCAGACCTGCAATACCTGCTGTGCCGAGTCATTCTCTCTCAAGCGCGCACCGATCATCACCTCAATGGGGGTTTCTGACAACATCATAGGCGGCGAGAGCTACTTTGTTGTTGAGATAAAGTCGATGAAGCGCATCGTTCAAGCCGCCATCGACGACCTGGAGTCCTACTGTTTTATCGACGAGATACTCAAGGGGACCAATACAACGGAGCGCATAGCTGCCTCGGCGGCGGTGCTGCGCTTTTTGCATCAAAAAGCCTGCATCTGCGTTGCGGCAACGCATGACCTTGAGCTGACGGAGATGCTGAGCGCGGAATACCTGAACAGGCATTTTAGCGAGCAGATCACCGACGCAGGGATGTTGTTTGATTACCAACTAAAAGAGGGGCCGTCGCAGTCGAAGAACGCCATAAAACTGCTCTCGCATTTTGACTACCCCAAAGCGGTGGTTGCCTATGCCGATGAGCTGGTAATCGAGCTCGAAGCGGAGAAGCAGCGTTGAGCACAGGGTGCGGATGAGAAGCACGGGGCACCGTGCGCGGCAGATACCCGGCACCGTGCGCGGCAGATACCCCGGCACCGTGCGCGGCAGATACCCCGGAGCCATCAGCTCCTTTGTGTGCCGATAAGATCGAGCAACTCCTGCTTTGAATGGATGCCCAACTTGCGATAGCTGTTCCGCAGATGGAATCGCACCGTGCTCTCACTCACAAACAGTCTGGCGGCGATTTTCGAGGCCGAATAGCCCTTGAGCAAAAGGCCACAGACCTCCTGTTCGCGCGCGGTGATCCCGTGCGCGAGCGCCAGGGCATCCAGGCTGTCCTGCTCGGAGAGCCGCTCCGACTTTCTTCTCGCGTCGTCTTTCTGCGTCTCGTCCACAAAGACCGCCAGGCGGCGGATATACACGCTGACCACCACTATCGAGCAGGCAAGCAAGAAGAGAACCGTGACGCTACCGATACTCTGGGCGGATAAGGCCGTCATCTCCTGAGCGACAAGATACCCGCCCATATTCCTCCAAAAGAAGCCATAGCAGGCGATTGAGAAGATGCCGTAGGCAGGCACAAAACTGAGGCTACAGATACGTATGAGCACCGGACCAAGAATCAAGAACCCAAAGTAGAAGGTGTTGAGACAGGCAAACGCTATGGCGTAGGACAGATCTTCTCCGATGGAGAAGACCGAAGAGAAGCAAAGTAGGCTAAACACGAGCAGGGTGACAAAGAACGGCCAGAGACCTCCCAACACCTTGCCGTTGCGCGCAACGGCAGCCAGGCTCTCATTTTCGGGGGGCGGGGGTACTCTTTGCCTGTCCGGTTGTCCGGTTGCTTGGGCAGGGCGAAGCGCCCTTTTGAACAGCAGCAGAAACAAGACGACGAGTGCTACTGACAGGACATACATGAGCAGTGTTGTTGAGGATGAAAGTGAGAGTTGTTTTTCTGTGATGCCGCTGAGAAGCGAGCAGAGGATATAGCCTACCGAAGCGGCTACAAGCGCAATGAGGGGTTCCTTTCTGCGTGCTGGCCTGGAGCTCAGCCCCCGCCCGGTTTTGCGTCTGTGCCCGTCCTCGTGCAAGAGCGCGCGTAGCGGAGCGCCGCCGCTGGCAAGAAATACGCTCGTGAGAAGCGGCAGCAGTGCCACTGCAAGATAGGAGGTGTCGGGAAGCACCAGCTGGATTGTCCCTACCGCAACAACGGTTACCACCAGTGCAACAACGAGGGAGAGTAGCAGGTCGCGAGGCGAGCGCAACGATGCAACGACAAGCCCGAAGAACAGGGTAAGAGCAGCGAATGCCACGTTGCTGAGAACCAGGCCGGGCAACAGTAGTTCCTCGATCAGATGAGACAAAACGAGACCCGCCGACCCGAGGATACCCGCCACAAGCGCCTGTTTTTCTTCGATAACCCAACCAAAGAGCCGCCAGGCAAGAATCAGCGCCAGCATGCCCAAGACAAAGGATCCCGCAACCAGATAGGGCTGGCCTTGCAGGTTGGCGGTCGTGCCGCCGCGCACAAGGGCGCTGACCCTCAAGGATGCTATGAACAGGCCTACTCCCACGATTCGCAGAGGCCTGCTCCCCTCAAGAGCCCTCTCCATGTGGATGCCCACGATTCCTCCTTGTCGTCTCTGGAACGCCCATTGTAGCAGATGGTATGGACGGGCAGCACAGAACCTATCTGCTTTGGACAGGTACCCCCCAAGCAGGCGCGGAGAAACCCATCGGTTTTGGACAGTTATCAAAGCTGGTGTTGAGCGCGACAATAAGCCGTTCTTTGTCCGTCATTCTCCCCCTAGATTGATACGTCTGTTTGAGGAGCAAGTCATGAGGCCATGGACGCGCCAAAGCTCTGCATCGCCTGCCACCATCAGGATGTGTATGGCTGCGGCAGCGATGTCTGCCACGCATGAGAGAAGGGCTTGCCATCGGCCTGCCACACGGGATCGTCATGCGGTAGCGATGTCTGCCACGTGAGGGAGAAGGGAGGGACAAGGGGATAACCGTCATTTGTCGTACAGCAAAAAACAGCCGGAGAATCCGGCAAAAGACAACCTAAGGGAGATGTAACCATGAAGAACAACGCTTTACGCGCACTTGCAATCGTTTTACTGCTCGCGCTGGCGGTTTCCTTCTCCGCCTGCACGAGCACCACGGGCCCCGGCAGCGGTATCTCTGCTGCAGCGGTAAGTGCAGGGGATCCAGCATATGCCCAGACCTACCCCTCGGCTCAGGTCGTCGAGAACCCCAGCGGAACCGAGCTCTTCGGTTTTGA
>JAITTM010000031.1 GCA_031286975.1 Coriobacteriales bacterium | reverse complement strand
AGACAAACTCGCCGTTCTCGAAGTGACCACGGCGAGGACAGTTGTCGTGGATGGCCTGGCTGAACATCAACGAAGGCATACCGAACGCGTTGAGCCCGCCAACGACATGCTCAAGACCGAAGTAGAGCGCGTCGACGATAACAGCCACCAGATGCTCAGGATTTGAGGGACAGGTGGGAATGTTGACGATGGGCGGAATGTCGTAATCGATCTCACCGGCTGCCTTCGCCTTCTCAAGATAGGCCTGGATACCGATGGCTCCACCAGGGTTCGGCGCTGCTGCCTGCCAACCACCGTCGACGGCACAAGAGCCTGCGGAGATGACCGCCAGAGCATTGGAGGCAGCATGCTTGACGATGTCGAGACCCGTCTCGTCAGCGATACGCAGAGCGTTGCCGTCCCAGCCTTCCATGAGCGCACCCTCGGCGAGCATGATGTAGCCACCTGCCTCGATGGTCTGAGCCTTTGCCTCTTCAAGCGAGTGCCCCGCACCGGCAGAGAGTGTCTCTGAATAGGTGACCGAGAGAAGTTCGAGCACAACCGTGGCGACATCAGGCGTGTCAACCTGAGCAAATGACTCGGTGCAACCTGTACAGGATGCGAGCTCAAGCCAGATGACCGGCAGAAGCTTTCCCTCTGTCTTACCGATGACGCTTCCTTCGAGAGCCTCTGCGATTTGAGGGGCCATTGCCTGTGAAAGGCCGAGCGTTGCCGCGATAGCCCCACAGAACCCGATGAAGGAACGACGCGTAACGCCACGCTCTTCAAGCAAGCTGTCAAATCGGTTTACACAGGTCTCTTTTGTTGTCATACGTACACCTCCTTGTGTGCCTGAGCCTACCTCAGACCGACAACCGTTTTGGACGAAATCTACCAGCGGATCATGTGAATCCAATACGTAATAATCCCGTCAAATTGTCTCGCTTTGAACCATGTTTTGAGCTTGCTCGGCAAGCGGTTTAGCCATTAGGTGAGTGGTGGCGAGGGGTGATGGCGCGCTCTATTCGTAACACGATATAGAGCAAAAGAGCGCCGCGAAAAGCGACGCTCTTGGTCAGATCAGATGATAGTTGGCTCAAGTTGTGGCTTAATAATTCTCGCTACGCAGCTCGAAGTAAGCCTTGGGATGGCCGCATGCGGGGCAGTGATCCGGAGGGGTGGTGCCAAAGTGCACATGACCGCACTTGCGACACTTCCAGGCATAGACCTGATCGCGCTCAAAGACCTCACCTTTGGCAAGACGATCAGCCAGCTTGCGATACCGCTCCTCGTGCCCCTTCTCGATGGCACCTACGGTCTCAAACAAGGTCGCAATCTCGTCAAAACCCTCTGCATGGGCAGTCTCGGCAAAGCCCTTATACATCTGCGTCCACTCTTCATTCTCGCCAGAAGCGGCATCAAGCAGATTTGCCTCTGTCGCGGGCACGGCACCACGGGTGCTGCCGTTGTTGTGCAGGATCTTGAACCAAAGCTTGGCGTGCACACGCTCGTTGCCGGAGGTCTCATCAAAGATGGCACCGATCTGCTGGTAGCCCTCCTGCCTGGCCTTATCCGCATAGTAACTGTACTTGTTGGTCGCCTGTGACTCGCCTGCAAAAGCATGCTCAAGATTGGCCTTTGTCTGGGAGCTTGTGAAATCCGTCATGATTGAACTCCTTTGTTGTTGGCTCACATCTACCTCGTTGAGAGGTACGAGTCAAAATCATACCAAGTCTGTAGCATATGCGGCACGGGAGAAGAGCGGATTCTACAAAAACACTACAGAGGGTCAGGCCACGGGATACGAACCGATGCACTTGACGGCGCGCAGTTTGAGGCGCAGGCAATCAAGTGCGGTCTTGACATCAATGTCCTCGACGTGGCCGCTGATATCGATCCAGAACATATAGTCACCCAAGGCACGCTTGGTGGGACGACTCTGTATCTTGGTGAGGTTGAGCCCAGCGTAGGCAAACTCCTCAAGGATCATCAGCAGGGTGCCTGGCTTGTCCTCCCGCATGAAAAGAGCCAACGAGGTCTTGTCATTGCCAGTGCGGGCGCATGTCGCGTTGCCGATGAGCACAAAACGCGTCTGATTGCCAAAGTGATCCTCGATCTGCTGGGCAAGAAGCTCGCCGCCAAACTGCTGGGCAGCCAACGTTGCACCGATGCCGGCAACACCGGGTGCGCCAACGGCAAAACGCACGGCCTCTGCCGTTGAGGTGGTTGCCAGACTCGCGCGCCCAGGGAGATTCGCCTGCAACCAGCGCCGTGACTGCCCCAGGGCCTGCGGATGCGAAGCGATGGTCTTGATGTCCTCAAGTGTGGTGCCGGGAGCAACCACCAGGTTGTGATGGATATCCAAGACGGTCTCGGCCAGAATCTGTGCGCCGGAGGTGAAGGAGAAAGCGTCGATCGTCTCGTTGACGCTGCCCTCCAGAGCATTCTCGATGGGCACGACACCAAAGGTCGCCCTGCCGCGATCGACCAGGTCAAAGACTTCGGGGATGGAGGCGCATTCCATAAGTTTGGGCAGGTCGCTACGTTCGCCCGGCTCGTGCTTCTCCGCCGCTCTGGCACGAAACAGAAGGGCGGCCTCATGACTGTAGGTGCCCTCCGGACCCAGATAGGCATAGGTTTGGCTGCTTGCGTTTTTCACGGTTCATCCACCTTCATCGACAGTACTCTGCTGGTAGCTTATCATGAGCTATTGTACTTGATTGTTGGCAGAAAGAGGTCATCTTGAGCGATATAAGCGGTTTTGCGCATCTGGACTACCAGCGCGAGGGGCGCTGCGGTTTTCCCGAGGTCATTTTTGGAGCAGGCAAGACGCCTGAGCAGGTGGCCGCCATCGCGGTCTCCCTTTTGGAGAAGCACGAGGTGGTGCTTACCACGCGCGCCACAGCCCAGCAGGCCGCCGCACTCAAGGCGCTTGTCCCCGATGCGCACTATGTGGCCTCCTGCGGCATCCTCTATGTAGATCGACGTGTCGGCACCCTCGCCCTTGCCGGTGAGGATGCCGCCGCCATCCTGCGCGCTGAGGGTGGTGGCGGTTTGGTGGTGGTCTGCTGTGCGGGCACCAGCGACTTGGCTGTTGCGCAGGAGGCGGCACTCACGGCGCGCATCATGGGCTCGCGGGTCGAACTGCTCTGCGACATCGGCATCGCGGGAGTGCACCGTGCGCTCAGTCATGGGGATACCCTACATGCCGCCCACGCGATTGTAGCCGTCGCCGGTATGGAGGGCGCGCTGCCCTCGCTGGTGGCGGGTCTGGTTGACGTAGCGGTGATTGCCGTGCCCACCAGCGTGGGCTATGGCGCGAGTTTTGGCGGTATCGCCGCCTTGCTGGGCATGCTCAACTCCTGCGCCGGAGGCGTAAGTGTGGTCAACATCGACAACGGCTTTGGAGCAGGCCAGATCGCCCACCGCATCAACATCCCCCCGGCGCGGTTTTGCGAATCAGGCGAGAAAGACGAGTCAAGAGGAGACGAGCGATGATCCTCCACGCGGATCTTAGTACCGGCGCTTCCGGCGATAAGTTCATGGGTGCCTTGCTTGAGCTGTGCGAACGGGTTGGTGCGGCGCGCTTTGAGGACCTCGTGCGCGTGGGCTGTGCCTTGGTGCCCGGCATCAGCATACAGCGTACGCATCCGGTTAAATCCGGCATCCGTGCAACCCACATCACCATCGAGGAGCACAACGCGCCCACGCGCACCTGGCACCAGATACGCGCGCTGATAGAAGACGCGGCAAGCGCGGGGGTCTTCTCCGCAGGCACCCGTGACCGCGCTATCGCCGCCTTTGCCGCAGTCGCTTTGGCAGAGGCCGAGGTGCACGGACGCGAGCCCGATCATGTGCACTTCCATGAGGTGGGCGGCGCCGACTCGATAGTGGATATCGTAGGCAGCAGCTTTTTGTTGGAGGCTCTGGCGCCCACTGCCTTGTATACCACTCCCCTTGCGCTGGGTTTTGGCAGCTTTGTCTGCGCCCATGGCCAAATGCCCGTACCGGCACCCGCCACCGCCCGCCTGATCGAGGGTCTGCCCGTCTATGCTGGTGCGCACGGGGGCGAACTCACCACCCCCACGGGTGCGGCGCTGGCTCGCGCCTTTGTGACCAACTGGGAGCCGCTGCCACCCATCGTTCCCGCCGCCACCGGCTACGGCGCCGGCAGCCGCGACCTCGCTGGTGCCGCCAATGTGCTGCGCATCATCGCCGGTGAGCCCACAACTCTCGCCGGACTCAAGGCTCGCGACGCGTACACCATTGAAGGCTGCACGCTGTTGAGCACCAACATCGACCACCTGTCGCCCGAGGCGCTGGCCTTCGCCTGCGAGGAGCTGCTGGCCGCCGGTGCCCTGGACGTCTGGCAGGAGCCTATCACCATGAAAAAGGGGCGCTTGGCCGTACGGTTATGCACGCTTGTCTCCCCAGCAAAAGCCCAGGATTTCGCGGAGAAAATCGGGGCGCTGACGGGCTCGCTGGGCATTCGCGGCAGCTATATGGAGCGCACAATCGTGCCGCGCTCGATTATCACCATCGACACCGCCTATGGGCTCGTGCCCTTCAAGGCCGCCGAGCTGGGCGCACCCATAGAGCGCAGAACCTGGCTGCGCCCCGAGCATGAGGCCGTAGCTGCCATAGCCCGCAAGCACGGCCTGGATTACAACGAGTTGTACGAGGAACTGCTGGACTTTGCCACACGCTGAACTCTGCGCGAGCACCGTATGGGCACTGCACTGCCCCTTTGCCAGATGGCATGCAATGAGTTAATCGGTGGTTCTTTAGATAAATGTGAGAATCCAGAATGCCACAATGACAAAACCCATGAGGGCTCCTACGACACGCGACTCCGTTCTTGTCATGACTACCACCCCTTAGCCGATGTGAAGCATGTGTTGAATTGCCTCCATCATATGCCCCGTGGGCGGGCTTGTTTTCAAATCCACAGAAGCTTCAACGAACGCTACAAAATCATCATGTTTGCTTCACGGAGTATGCAAATATCCTATGTGCAAAAGACTGCAAGGGTTCTGTTCTGCGCCCAGCTTGCAAGCAGGCTTACCCCAAGAGCAGGCTTACCCCAAGAAGAAGCGCACCACTAAAAGGCTCACGCCACCGATTGCGGCGGCTATGGGGAGGGTTATCACCCAGGTGAGCACGATATCGCGGGCGGTGCGCCATTTGACGGCGCTGAGCCTGCGCGCGCTGCCCACACCCATAACCGAACTGGATATGACGTGCGTGGTGCTGACGGGTGCCCCGATAAATGACATGATCTCGATAACGATGGCGGAGGTGGTCTCCGCGGCAAAGCCGCTGGCGGGCTGGAGCTTTGTGACGCCGCGCCCCATGGTCTTCATGATGCGCTGGCCGCCCGCGCTGGTGCCAAGCGCCATGGCGGTGGCGCAGAGTATCTTGACCCAGAGCGGAACGCCATCCGCCGCAGTGAGCACGCCGCCTGAAACCAGGGCAAGCGTGATGATTCCCATGGTCTTTTGGGCATCATTGGTGCCATGCGAGAACGCGAAGAGCGCGGCGGAAACAACTTGTAGCTTCCTGAATACCCCGTTGACCTTGGTGCGCGAGCTGTTGGCAAAAAGCTTGAATATCAACCGCATGATGGCAAACCCTACAAAGAACCCTATGAGAGGAGACGAGAAAAGCGGGATGATGACCTTCTCCAGAACACCGATCCATTTTACGGCGTCAAACGAGGCTGTAGAGACAAGCGTGGCTCCCAGCAGGCTGCCGATAAGCGCATGCGACGAGCTGGAAGGAAACCCGCGCCACCAGGTAATGAGGTTCCAGACGATGGCCCCGAGCACCGCTGCAAGCACCACGTACTCCTCAGCCGGGGTCTCGGTGAGCCCAGCAGAGATGGTCTTGGCAACGCCCTCCCAGACAAAGGCACCAAAAAAATTCATGACTGCGGCAAGGATGATGGCGTGACGCGCCTTGAGCGCCTTGGTATACACCGTGGTGGCGATGGCATTGGCAGTGTCGTGGAACCCGTTGATAAACTCGAAGACGAGCGCGAACACCACTACGCTGATGACGACTGCACTCATATGCTCAACTCCGCCACAGATCCACTGCTAGGTATTCTTGAGGACGATGGTGCTGACAACATCTGCCACATGCTCACAGGTGTCGATGCAGCGCTCCATGAGGGAGAACAGGTTAGTCCAAGCAAGGACGTACACGGGGTCATCCGCATGGTTGGCATAAAGATCGTGCACGGAGGCAAGATAGAGCTTGTCGGCCTCCTCCTCGTAATCGTTGACCCTGATGAGCTTCTGGTGCAACTGCTTGGACTTCTTGAAGTTGCCAAAATCCTGCATCGCCTCGTGAAGCGCGCAGACGGACTTCTCGATGAGACCGACGAGCTGCAGGGCTGCCGGATTCATCTCCTGCACGTTGAACATATAGAAACGCTGCTGCACGTCCTCGATGTAATCGGCAACGGTGTCGAGGTTCTGCGCAAGGTCGGTGATGTCCTCGCGCTCGATGGGCGGCACGAAGTCGCCCGCAACATGCGTGAATATCTGGTGGTTCTCCTCATCACAGGCATTCTCGATTGCGTGCATCGCATTGAAATCGTCCAAAACGTCGCTCGGGTTGAATCGATTCACGATCTCAACGAGCATCTTGGCTTCCTGACAAGCCAAGGCAGTCATACGCTCAAAGGCATCAAAGTAATTGAAGTGACTCGCCATGCGATTTTCTCCTCTATAAAAGGTCCAGGGAGGCACCGTTTAATTGTGACACCTACCATTGTGCTGGATTTTGGATGCGATTTCAATGCAAAAAATCAGAGTGCAGGGCAGATATGGCCAGATTATTCGCGTTGAAAGCGCGCCAAAAGAACATGCACGGGTAGTTGCCGGAATCAACCGATGCCTCCCTGGGGTTCCTGTAGTCGTTTTGCTATCGTCTCATTGATGAGCTTTGGGTTTCCTTGCCCGTTGGTCGCCTTCATGGCCTGACCGACAAAGAAGCCGATAAGCCCGGTCTTGCCCGCCTGATACTCGGCGACCTTCTCGGGGTTCTGAGCGATGATGGCAGCAACGATGGCTTCGATCTCGCCCGTATCACTCAGCTGCTGCATGCCCCTTTGCTCGACGATGGCAGTGGGTGCCTCACCCGTCTGTGCCGTTTGGGAGAAGACCTCCTTGGCCTGCTTGGATGAGATCGTGTCATCGGCGACCAACTGCGCGAGCTGCGCGAGATTCGCCGGCGTAAGCCTGCTTTGGGCGAGCGTGAGGTTGTTGGCGTTGAGGTAGGCCGCCACGTCGTTGAGCAGCAGGTTGGCGATGGGTTTGGCGAGGGCGACAGACTGAGTTTCTGCAAGCTGAGTTTCTTCAGGCTGATGGATCGGACTGGAAGAAGGTTCTGGGTGCACAGAGCGTACATGATCTGCGCAAGCACATTCAGGTTCTGTCTGGAGCCCCGGATATGGCTTGCAGGAGCTCAGCGCCTCGTCGAAAAAGGCGGCGAGCTCCACATCGCCCGCAAGGTTGACGGCATCCGCAAAGGGAAGACCATGGCGCGCCATGAAGCGCTGCTTCTTGGCATCAGGCAGCTCAGGCAGACGGTCACGCACGCTCTGGATGAACTCGTCGCTGAGGTCGTAGGGGGCCAGGTCCGGCTCGGGAAAGAGGCGGTAGTCGTCGGCGGTCTCTTTGACGCGCATGGTGATGGTACGCTTGGAGGCAGGCTCCCAGTGGCGGGTCTCCTGCAACACGGTGCCACCGGATTCG
>JAITTM010000195.1 GCA_031286975.1 Coriobacteriales bacterium | reverse complement strand
CTCGAAATCGCCGCAGGCGATTTTGCGACTCCCACCTCGGGCACCAATAACCTACCACCCCACAAGCAACCCTGGTGCCCTCGGTCCCCCCGGGGGTTCGCAAAACCAGCGAACCCGTTCTCGCTAAAATCGACCCACCGGGTCGATTTTTTTACGCTCGAACCCCGGGCACCAATAAACTACTAACACACAACCAAATTCCGAGTCAGACAGCGCACACCACATCAGTGCCAGGTGGGAGTCGAACCCGCGAGGGCTTCGACCGTTAAAAAACAGTGCCAGTGGCACTGTTTTAGGTCGAAGGTCCGAGTGAGCGGAGCGAACGAGGTCTCGAAATCGCCGCAGGCGATTTTGCGACTCCCACCTCGGGCACCAATAAACTACCAACACACAAGCAACCCTGGTGCCCTCGGTCCCCCCGGGGGTTCGCAAAACCAGCGAACCCGTTCTCGCTAAAATCGACCCACTGGGTCGTTTTTTTACGCTCGAACCCCGGGCACCATCTAATTTGAGCTCCTATTCTGCGCTGGCTGTCTGTTCGGTTTCCTCCTCCTGTTTTTCTGAAAGCAGGAATGTGGCCGAGAAGTCCATGATAAAATGCAGTACTATGCACGGGATCAAGCTGCCAGAAGCCAAGAACAGGGACATGAGCAGTGCTCCTGTTGCCCCGGTCTTCACAACTCCTTGCACTCCCTGATAAAAATGGCTGGCTCCAAAGAGCACACTCGGAATCAAGACAACAAGATAGAGCGGAATACCAGGAAATATCGTCTGGAGAAGGAAGACGAAAAATCCCCGGTAAAGGATTTCCTCGCAGATGCCGGCGCTGAGGGAGACAAGGGAGAACAACCACTTTTCCTTCTTGGTGCGCGGAAGCACCATGTCTATTCCCTCGTTGCCCGCGCCTGCGATCCCTTTTTCTGCCTCTGCCCGGTAGCTTGCGCTCACCAGTGCGCGTATGGTCTGATACAGGAAGAAGGCAAGCGCCAGCCCCCACAGAACAAGGGTGACGATGGCAACCCAACCGGTATCAAGGCGCAGTGCTCGAAACCCGATATCCTCAAGACTTATCTTCGCGATGAGGCACATGATAAGAACAACCACCACGGCTCCCCAGAGAAACGCGGCCGACTGAAGATACTGTCTGCACCGTATTCTCTCCGTGGTAATGACCTTGGGCTTGCCCTTGTTGCGTTGCTTATCTATCAGGGCATCGATCGTCGGTATGAGGAAAAACGCAATCAGCAGCGCCAGAAATACCGTATACATTGCAGCCCCTTCTCGATTCCAGCCAAACGAGCACATCACGTTCGCGAGCTTTCTCGCGCGCGACCTCCTTCTGCATGTCACTACCGTGCACGATACCACATACCTGGGGCAGCTTCCACCGGTCAGGCTCCTGGCACTCCTGGCGTCAAGTGCACAGGAGAATCCAACTCATTCATCAGCTCTTTGGGAGCCACACTTTAGAGCAACCAATCAGAGCGTGAACAGATACAGCAGCGCGTATACGGTGCCGCCTGTCACGAAGCACAGAAACAGCGACTTCGTTATGAGCGCGACGAGCACCACAGGAGCAGCGGCTACCAAAGGCAGGAGTGAGACCCACGCCCCCTGCTGGAGCACGGCCGGATTAAACAGGTCGTTGGCAACAAGGGCGGCAAAGGCGGCAACGGGGATGTAGTTCAAAGCGTGGGTGACCGTAGGAGGCACCTCCCTCTTGGCAAAGACCAGCACCGGCGCGACGCGACAGAACAGTATGCTGCCAAAACAGAGGGCGAATATGAGGAGAAAATCATGCCACGGCATCGGTTTTCTCCCCAAAATCTGCCTCCGCGCGCGCAATCCTCTTCTTGAGCGGGATGCGTGCGAGCATCCCCACACCTACGCCCAGCACGGCTCCCACAAAGATCGCCACGTTGTCCAAGCCCACGAACTTGCAGGCGACAACACCGGCAACCGAACCAGTGGCGGCAAGCAGGTAGTCGGCTCTCCCCTTCTGCATGAGCAGCAGGCACAAGAATATCGACGTCATCGCAAAGGCGGCGATCGCCGTGGGGATGTCGAGAAGCGAGCCGACGAGTGCCCCCACGGTATTGGCGAGCACCCAGGTCAGCTGCGGCAGGATGTTGACCAGCATAATCTGCCGCGGCTGCCATGTTCCTGCCTGGAGTCGCGCGATGTTCACACCAAACGACTCATCCGTCACATTAAAGGCGCAAAGCAGGGCCTTTATGCGCGTGAGACCCTTGAAGTGTGGGAGAAGGGCGGACGCATAGAGCAGTTGCCGCGCGTTGACAAGCGAAACCGTCAATGCGGTCGAAAGAGCCGGGACACCGGCAATGGTGAGCGAGGCAATCATGAACTGCCCGCTACCCGAATAGAAGATGAGCGAGAGAACGATCACCTGAAGCAGCGACATGCCTGCCTTGATTCCCAGCAGACCACAGGGCAAACCGAGCGCTATGTACCCCAGACAGATGGGGAGCGCCGCCGCCGCGGCTGTTCTGAGTTCATGACGAGCGAGTGCCACCAGCAGCCTTTCTCGGGATTTCAAGAAGCCCACATGGTACTACACTCATGCCCGCCGTCAAAGGGAAAATCGCCGAGGCGGACAGTGCCATCAGGTGAGGCAATCAGGCGGGGCAGCAGCACCCAAAAGGGTCGCAGCAGCGCATCAGCCTGGTTTTCTCCCCGTTTGTTCAAAGAGGTTAAGGAGAAAGGCCGACTGCTCAAGACAGGAGATGAGACGGTAGGCTCCGGCAAGCGTGTCGGCAACGGCAAAGGGGCCGTGCCCGCGCAATATGGCGATGCGGGTGCCCTCCGTGATGCTTTGCGCCAGGAGCTCGGCCGCCTCCTGACTAGCGATGACCTGGCTGGGCGTGAGCACACTCACCGCGGCACCCAAGGCAAGGATACCCTCGGCATCCAGAGGGACGATCGCGTCCTCGATAAGCGAGCGAAAGATAGTGTGCGGCGTGTGCGCATGCACAATCGCCTTGCTGCCAAAGGGCAGGCCCTGTGCCAGAGCCTCACGCCCCAGAGCCTGATAGATTGCTCGATGGACCGGCAGCTCGATCGAGGCATCCCGGTCGCGCTCGCTGGGAGCCCAGGCAAGGGGCAGAATGTCGTTTGGGGTCAGATGCCCCAGCATCGAGCCGGTCTTGGTTATCCAGATGGTGGTTCCATCGCTGACGCTGAGGTTGCCGCCATGGCTGGTCACGGCAGCGCTCAAGAAGAGGTCACGTCCCGTCTCGTTGAACTGCTTGTAGCGCACGACCTCATCCCCCGCTCCCTTGGCTGCCGAGGCAATCGAATCCGCGGCCGAGCTCACGCCGTCCAGCATGTCCTTCTTGAACTGCTCAAAATCGAAATCGGCCATGATGACTTCCTTTCAGTCGTGATATGCGATAATCTCAGCTTAGTCTCATTACGTCTGTTGCGGACATTCCGTAACGCGCTTGTTTGCAAGGAGTTTCTTGTGGGTGTACACAACAATCAGGAGGATCGCCCCGCGTTTCCCCGGCGAGCTGTCGTGACCGCGGGCATGCCTTACGGCAACAAGGGGCTGCACTTTGGGCATATCGGCGGCGTCTACATACCCGCCGACACCTATGCGCGCTTCCTGCGAGATCGTATCGGTGAAAAAAACGTGCTTTTTGTTTGCGGCACCGACTGCTATGGCTCCCCCATCAACGAGGGCTACCGCAAGCTCGTCGAAACAGATGCGTTTACGGGGAGCATCGGCGATTACGTGCAGCTCAACCATGAGGCGCAGGCGGCCACCCTTGCACGCTATGCTATTTCGCTCGACATCTTCGAGGGCTCGGGGCTGGGTGCCAGCAAAGCGACACACCAGCAGGTCACGCGCGAAGTCATCGAACAGCTCTATCACAACGGCTTTCTTAAGAAGCATAGCACGGCGCAATTCTATGACGAGGAGGCGCAGACCATCCTCAATGGTCGGCAGGTTGTGGGCAGATGCCCCGTGCAGGGCTGCAAGTCCGAGAAAGCCTATGCCGACGAGTGCGACCTCGGGCACCAGTACATGCCCGAGGATCTGATCGCCCCCGTCAGCACGCTCAGCGGCAAAACGCCCACTACACGCAGTGTAGTCAACTGGTACTTCACCTTGCCCTCCTTCGCCGGCCTGCTGCAGGAGCACGTGCGCAACCTTGAGGCGCAAGACAACAACCGCCCCGTGGTCACCAATACCATCTCGGAGTTCCTGCTGCCGCCCATCATCTATGTCAAGACGGACTACGAACCCGACTACCACGAACTCAGCGGCCAGTTGCCACCGCATAGCTTCAGGCCCGCGGAGAAGGGCAAGGCATCCTTTGAGCTTGA
>JAITTM010000183.1 GCA_031286975.1 Coriobacteriales bacterium | reverse complement strand
CAACCAGCCCTGGCTGGCACAGTACCTGCGCAAAGGCACGCAGATCCTCCTGCTGGGCACAATCGAGCACAGTTTTGGCTTCTAGCGGATGCAGTCGCCGCTGCACACGGTGATTGCAGAAAGCAATGAAGGCGGGGAGAATGACGGGGCTTCAGGAGGCGCGCCGCCAGCATCGTCTTCCACCGGCATAGCCCCCGTGGCGGCTTCCGTGGCCGCGGGCAGCATCCTGCCCGTCTACGGGACGACAGCGACCCTCAGCTCTGCTTGGATAGCACGCCTGGTGCGCGAGGCTCTGGACACTCTTCCCGCCCTGCTTGACCCCCTGCCGCCAACGCTTCGCAACGAGCAGGGTCTTCTCAGTCGCCACGCGGCATTGCGGGCGATACACTTCCCGGCCAGCCAGGATGAGCGCCTGCAGGCTAACAGGCGTCTTGCCTTTGAGGAGCTGCTCTACCTGCAACTGTTCTTTCGTATGCGCAGACAGGTCGAAAAGGCCAGCAGTACGCCCTATCGCCACGTAACGGAGGGCCCTGGGCTTGCTCGCCTGCAGGCCAACCTGCCCTTCTCGCTGACTGCCGACCAGCAGACCTCCATCGAAGAGCTGCGCGCCAACATGGCTCTGCCACAGAGCATGAACCGCCTGCTTATGGGCGACGTGGGCTCCGGCAAGACCATCGTGGCGGCGCATGCCTTGGCGATGGTGGCCGACAGCGGGTGGCAGGCGGCGATGATGGCACCCACCGAGGTGCTCGCCCAGCAATACGCGCTCAAACTCGGCCCTCTGCTCGATACCGCAGGGATACGCTGGGGTCTCTTGACCTCGAGCGTCGATAAGGCAAGCCGCGCCGCCCTGCTCCAAAGTCTGGCGGATGGCTCCTGTTGCGTCGCCTTTGGAACCCATGCTCTGCTGGAGCCCGATGTGCGCTTCAGGCAGCTTTCGCTGGTGGTCATCGACGAGCAGCATCGTTTTGGGGTGGCGCAGAGGCAGGCGCTCAAAAGCAAGGGCCTCGGCTGCGATTTACTCGCCATGACGGCGACGCCCATCCCACGCTCGCTTGCACTCGTGCTCTACGGCGACATGGAGACGAGCTCCCTGCGCACACGGCCGCAAAGCGCGACAAGCACGAGCACACGGATCCTGCGCAAGAGCCTGCGCGGCAAGGCCTATGCGGCGATAGGGGATGCGGTTGCTGCCGGTCATCAAGCCTATATCATCTGCCCGCTTATCACCAACCCCAACGATCCCGAGTCTGCACCGAGCCCGAATGCCACAGCCTCGCACTCAGATGTGCTGATTGACAGCGAGACCCCGCCCGAGCTTCTTACCGAGTTCTCAGACGAGCAGGACACGGATCATATCGCCGCCGCCGAGCAGGAGGTCGCCTTTCTCAAGGCGAAGGTCTTTCCCGCGCAGAACATCGGGCTTATGACCAGCAGGCTCAAGCCGCAGGCCAAGCGCAAGGTCATGGATGATTTCAGGGAGGGGCGCATTGACATCCTGGTCTCGACAACGGTTGTCGAGGTGGGTGTCGACGTGCCCAATGCGACGGTCATGCTAATCGAGGACGCCGACCGCTTTGGCCTCTCGCAGCTGCACCAGTTGCGGGGTCGGGTGGGGCGCGGCCAGTGGGATGCGCAGGTATTCTTGATATCGAACGCCAAAGGTGAGGATGCCATAGCACGCTTAAAGGCGCTGGAGAAGACCACCGATGGCTTCAAGTTGGCGGAGTACGACCTGGAGCTCAGGCGCGAAGGCGATGTGCTGGGAAGCAGGCAGCACGGTGCCGCCGCGCTCAAGCTCATCAACGTGATACGCGACGGCGCGCTTATCGCTTTAGCGCACAAGGAGGCACAGGCCATCCTTGATGCTGATCCGCAGCTCGAGCTGCCACAACACCGTCATCTTGCCTACGAGCTAACGAAGCGCTCTGTGGAGGATTCACCATGCACGTCATAGCGGGGCGCTATAAGGGGCGCGTACTCAACACGGTGAGCGGTAGGGGCACCCGCCCCACGACCGGACGCGTGCGTGAATCATGGGCCAGCAGTGTGCTATCTATCCTGCCGAATGGCTTTGATGGCATTGCCGTGCTCGATGCCTTTGCCGGCAGCGGTGCCTTGGGCATCGAGGCACTCTCGCGGGGGGCCGCCAGCTGTCGCTTCTTTGAGGTTGACAAGCGAGCCCACCAGACGGTCAGAACCAACCTGGCTAACCTGGGCATCACCGCAGATGCCGCCAACCTCACCCAGGGTGACGTGATGGTGCGGGCAGGCGGGGGGTCTCTGGCGCAGGAGAAAGCCTTTGATCTGGTGATACTCGACCCGCCCTATGCCCGCACAGCCGCAGAGATCGTCAATTTCCTTATCCGTCTTGCATATAACGGCGACCTGGACAGGGGTGCGCTCATATCATATGAGCACGCAACGGGCTCTTTCATGCCGGAGGAATTCCCCCTCCTGCAAGAGTCCGAGGGCATCGGTCGTTTTGAATCAGCTCGCTGCAAAACCTATGGAAGCACGCAAATCAGCTACCTTCTCTACACGGGTTAGCCGATTATCAGTAGATTTCAAAGCGCATCCAATACCTTTGAAGTTATGGGTTTTCTTAATTCCCGCTTGAAATCCGTTACGGTTTATCTTGAGCATTCTTTGCCTTGCGTATGTTGCTATATGCTGTGGAGGGGGAGTAGACTCCATATAATAGATTCCTTTAAACTACGGGGTCGTGGGTGGCAGTGCAAGAGATGATTTTGAGGTTATGATGCTTATGCGATTGGATAGCGTGTTGAACTGAAACTACTTTCCAATATGTGAAGTTTGCCCAACAGGCCAATAGTTGGTTTCCCAAAAAAAGTCATCTGGGTTTGTAGGTCTATGGCAGTCTTAATCATAATTTTAGGAGGTTGAAATCATGCTTGATTTGCCAAAAGGGATGCTGGAAGCTATAGAAGATAGTTTCGGGGTTTCGGGGTTGTGCCTTGGACTCGCTTGGAAAACGAGTTGCTATCATTGAGTGCACAGGATAAACTGCGCCAATCATTCATTGCGAGGAAAGACCCGCAGCCGGCGATGTTCGGCAGTGTGTATCTTGATGATGATGGTATACTGGTGGTGAATGTCGCAGATGATGACCCTCAGCTAATAAAAGAAGTCAATGAAGCCCTAAGAGGCGAAAAATACCATATCAAGAATGTTGCATACCCTTGGGCGTCCTTGGAGGCCATACGGGATATCATGAACGCAAAACTGATGCAGAAGAAAGATGATGCGCTATCGGATAACTTCGTTGGCTTCTACCTTGATGACCGAGACAACAGGATCGTGGTGGAGCTTTTGGACATCGGTGAGAAAGCCTTATCGTTATTCAAGAAGTGCATCATGGATTCACCAGCTCTAGTTTTTCGTAAGGCGATTGGTCGATGCGAATTTACTGCCAATGTCAATTGCGGTTCAGGAATGACCTCCTCGTCTAGCGGTATAAGTGTTGGCTATAGGGTAAAGAAAAGCTCAACTTTGAATTATATCGTGACAGCTGGGCATGGCTTTTCTTCGACAGGAACCTCAGCAAAGGCTTGCATCGGTGGAACCGAAGTTGGATACTGCACTGCTCGTGCTATGAGCAACTGTGACGCAGCATTAGTGGCAATCCAGAACCCTAACTATACCGCCGTGAATACCCTTAATTATTCGACTGCCTATTCATTGGGCACATTGGTAACCGCCGCAACAGTTGGTGCGACAATTACCAAAGAGGGTGTAACCACGCAGATTACTTCAAGGACCTGCACATCAACGAATTTTACTGGTAATTTTACAACAGGTACTATAACTGACCTGATATTAGTGGAGAGGCCGACCGGCAATCCCATGGCTCAACCGGGCGATAGTGGCGGGGTCACATACAGTACCGCCAGAACCACCGTCGGAATTACTACTGCCTATTTGGGAACAACAAATGTAGGTATATTTAGCAAAGCCTCAAACATCAACAGTTCTTTCTCGACATCACGTTATTAACGATAAGGAGAAGCGCCGCCATGTATCGCGCTTTCATAAAGGCATTGCTTCTTGCCACCACCCTCCTTTTTGTGCTCGCCACTTGCGCCTGCGCACCCAAAAGCCGCGTGGATGAAGCGACAACTGGAGGTATTGAGGAGGAACCGATGACGGAGACAACCCCTAAAACACCATCCCATGACCAACCCTATCCAGAGTATCGGGGGGTTAAGATTGTCATAGAGAATGCAATTCCCCAGGGCGCGCACATCCGAGCAGAGAACGAGTATGGCTATGATGTCCTGTCCGGTCATGGCTTCCAAGTGTTTATTATGGAGGGAAACGAGATGACGGAGCCTGTCGAATTCAATGACTCTGCGTTTCCTACAATACTGACGACTCTCTCGACGATTCCCTATCTGGAGGAGGGCTCCCTGGATTTCGATTTCTATTTTGGCGGTCTTGCGCCAGGACACTATCGCTTCGTCATGCCTGATGTGTATATATCCGATGATACGGACACCCCATGGCGGGAGAAGGACATCCCGGGAGACTTTGAGATAGTCTCCCTGTATGCGGATTTTGTGGTCAGCTAAAGAGGGCGGCGTATGCTGCCCTCCCGTGGACAAAATCCTGCCACCTATCAACGGGAGTAGGTGAAAATCACTTAGCTTTGCTGCGGAAGAGGCGATTTCAAAGCGCATCCAATACCTTTGAAGTTATGGGTTTTCTTAATTCCCGCTTGAAATCCGTTACGGTATGGTAAACTTCTTCGCTGTGGGTCTAGACTGGCTCACATGGTACGCAGCGTTTAGCTACTTGGTTGTGGTAGGCGTTGTTTGTAGTAAGCCCAGTTGGGCAGAAAGAAAGGCAAGACATGGCTGAAGGTAAAGTAAAGTGGTTTAATCCGGACAAAGGGTATGGGTTCATCTCTCGCGATGACGGTGAGGACCTGTTTGTCCACTTCTCGGAGATCCAGAGCGATGGTTTCAAGACGCTTGATGAGGATGCTCTCGTGGAGTTCGACATCACCACCGGACAGAATGGTAAACTCCAGGCCAGCAACGTTCGCAAACTTTAATACGGGGCGTGACAACAAAAAAGGAGGCGGCTACGGTCGCCTCCTTTTTTGTTGTCACGCAAGGGAAGATAACGTCGCCTTCCTGCCAGCTCTGCCTCCCTACCCGGATTGCATCACCATGAAGGCTATGATCACCTGCGTATCCCGCTTCACTATCGGTTCGACGGTGATGGTGAAGGTGTAGGAGCCCTTCTCCAGATCAAGGGTGAAGCTGTCGCTGTACTCCTTGGGCTTATCGTCGTTGAACTCGAAGGTTGCGTTGTAGGTCGAGTCAAGCGATGTGAGCATCGAAGCTCCGATACA
>JAITTM010000173.1 GCA_031286975.1 Coriobacteriales bacterium | reverse complement strand
TTAGAGTGCCAGCTCTGTTTCGTGCGTGACGCAAATCCCTCCGATACCTTACAGCTTGTCTACAGCCATCCCAGTGTGCGTGTCAGCGTGCAACCATACCCACATACAAGACAAGCACGGGGAGACATCCAGGCGCAAGCGGTGTCGGTTCTGGGGCCGGCAACAAGCCCCTGTCCCAGAACCGACACCTCGCCCAACCCCGAAAGGAACACCCTGGATGCGTCAAAAAAGCTCTATCGCAGTAACAATGCCATGATCGCCGGTGTCTGTGCCGGCATCGGAGAGTACTTCAATATCGATGCGACGCTTGTACGTATTCTCGCCGTCGTGCTGGTGTGTGCGGCACTCGGTTTCCCCCTTATCCTCTACATCGTGGGCATGATCGTCATCCCCAAGCAGCCCGTGGGCTATTCGAGCTATATAGACGTGGAGCCAACCGCGCCCAATCCCATGCCTGGCCCACCTCCCGCGCAGGGCGCGGCCCAGCCGCACGCAACAGCCCATACACCGGGCGCCGCCTATACCGCCACCGATTCCGTTGTCTATGACGCCGTCCCTCCCGGTGCTGCCGCTCCCTTTGCCGCTCCCGGCGCTCCAGGAACCACCGCTCCCCAAGGCGCGCAAGGTGCCCCCAGCGCGCAAGGATCCGCACCCGCCCCTGGCACCCCCGGTGCCCCCGACACCCACGGCACTCACGGTGTTCCTGGTGCTCAGGGGTCAACTCCACCTCCCGGCCCCTACGGCACTCAGGGCTCCTATGGTGCCCCCGTCCCTCCCGGGCCTTCTCCACAGCAGAACCCCGAGGATAAGAAGGGCGGCATTCGCACGGCCGTGGGCTTTGGCATCATCCTAGTGGGCATTGGCGTGTTGGCGTTGCTGGGCAATTTTGTGCATATCTCGGTCTGGCGCTTCTGGCCGCTCATCATCGTCCTGTTTGGTCTTGTGCGCCTGTTCACGCCGGGGCGCACGGGTTGGTCGCTTGAGCGCGCTGGCAGTGCCATCACCCTCATCACTGTGGGCGTTGCGCTTCAGGTCTGGATGCTCGGGCTTATCGCCTTCAGCACCTTCATCATCTGCTTCTGGCACCTCTGGCCCATACTCCTGGTCATCGGTGGGCTTGCCATCATCGGGGCTGCCACCCACAAGAGTGGCGTCAAGCTCATCGGCTCTCTGCTCTTCTCGGCAACGCTCCTCTTTGGTGTCTGGTATTACGGTGCCATCAAGGATCCTGTGGTCATCGGCCTGCCCAACGGCAACGACCTCAGACTCGTCATCCCCGAGTCGCCCGAGGTTCCGCAATTCGATAACCTGGTGCAGCACGACAGCATCGATATGTCTGCCTACAAGGAGGCGAACTTCTCGTTCAACGGCGGCGGAGCCTACACCACCATCAGTGCAAACGCTGGCCCAGAGCTGCAACTTGAGGGGCTCGAGGGGAGAAAACCAACGCTGAACATACAGGAGTCAAATCCGCCTACCGTGCGCCTCGAAACCGGGCACTTCATCCCCGATGGCTCGCTTAGCGTCTTGCTTCCTGAGCAGGTCATCTGGAACAGCATCGACATCAACACGGGGGCATCCAGCACCGAGATGGATCTGTCAAAGCTCAAGGTGCGCACCATCGACATCGAATCCGGTGCCTCGTCAACCGGGATCAAGCTCGGGGCAGCACTTGAGGGCGGCTCGCTATTGGATATCGAGGCCGGCATAGCGTCTGTACGGGTCGACATCCCCAAGAATGCCGCTGTGCTCATCGAGTCCGACGGCCTGAACTCCGTCACCTTTGATGGCGATGAGTTCACTTGGAGTGACAGCTTGGGAGCCTGGTGCTCAAAGACTTATATTGAGGTGTTTGGCGGCAATCGCAGGGTTGATGGTGCCAAGATCTGGCGCATCGACCTGGACGGTATGTCGTCTTTGGATATCGATACCTATTAGGGGAAGTATGGGCAACAGCAAGTGGAATAAGAACAGTATCGCTGTCATCGCTGGCGTCATGCTGGTGCTTTTTGGCATCTGGCAACTCGCGCAGATACTCTTTGGCAACTGGTTTGGTGAGATATGGCGGGTCATAACCACCGTGCTCAACATCCTCTGGCCGCTGGTGCTCGTGGCGGCGGGAGTTGCTCTGGTGGTGGCCGCACAGAAGGGCAAGCTGGAGCTGCCCTCCAACAAGAAGCTTTTTCGTTCGACGCGCAACAAGAAGATCGCTGGGGTCTGTGGAGGGCTCGCTGCATACTTCAGCATCGATCCTTTGGTGGTGCGGGTCATCTTTCTGATCCTGATAGTGCTGGTCTGGTTTGTGATAGTGCCCCTCTACCTGCTCTTTTGGGTGATAATCCCCCCCGACACCAAGAATTACGGCACTTGGGTCTGAGTGTCTTTGAGGTTTTCTTTTTGAACGGTCACGCACGACCTGAATTCCAATAATAGATATTTTTGCAGTATTACCACTAAGACGTGCATATTGTCGCTTGCTTATCCAAAACAGAAAAGTTCTCGCCAATCTTCATGAATCGGACGCCCAAAATAGTGTAGAATATCCAAAGCCGCTTATCCGGCTTATTTTTTCAGAAGGCATGTAGTTCTGCGCAGCACCGAGAGGTTGTGTAGAGAGCCGAGAGTATAAACGCAGCTTAACTCTACCCGCTTCCGGCAAGCGTGTTTGTTGGTCAATGATTGTCCGTTGTATCTATTGGAGTGGGCTGTTGAGTTTTAAAAGTAACAAGGGGAGCAAGGTATCTTTGTCCGTCGCCGTCTTGGCGTTCGTGCTGATTTTCTCGTTGGCTTTCTCAACGCTCGCTTTTGCTGACTTCTCCGGAGCTGCAACCAAGATACTCGGCGTGGGTCGCATCCAGAGCGCTACGCCAACAGTCTATGTTGATTCGCAGGAGAAACTCCAGCTTGGTACGCTCGAAACCGCCGTGGATGTTGCTACGGTCGAGCAACTCGCCGCTCCCATCGAGCGTGAGGTCGTTGTTGCCCCCGAGCCCGAGGCTCCCGTGGTGGAGGAAACCGCACCCACGGTGGAGACAGCAGCCAGCGAGCAGCCAGCTACCACAAACACCAATACCACCGCTGGCGACTGGATAACCGGCTTGGCATCGGCATATGACGTGGATGCCGGCACCAGCACCGCAACGGGTGCAACGGTAACCAGCTCAAGCATGGGTGTCGCTGTTCCCGCCGAGTGGCGCTACCTGCTGGGCTCCAGCGTCGAGATATCCTACAACGGCATGACGGTCACCGCCATTATCAACGATACCGGTGGCTTCTTGCGCTACGGCAGAGACCTCGACCTGCAACCCGGCGTATGGCGCGCCTTTGGGTTCAGCGACCAGAATGATTGGGGCGTTCGTACGGTCAAATGGCGCATAGTGGGCTAGACTTTTATGGTGCGCAGATCAAGGGTTCGTCCAGAGGACGGGCCTTTTTTGTTTTCTGAGCCCTTAGAGCTCCTGGGGCTTGAGACCTCTGGCAGCTCAATCAAGGCAAGGCTGCGTGTCCTTCCTGCGACGCGCAGGGTTGACGCGACACTGGCGGCAGCCGTGCTCGCCTTGCGTCCCACGCTTGCACAGCACAGCTGCAAGCAGAGGAGCATCGGGCTCTTTGGCGACAAGATCGTGGGCAGCACGCTGCCGCACCTTGTCGAGCACCTCGCCATCGACCTTTTGGTTGAGAGCTGTTGCCAGCCCAAGGCGGTACCAAAGACGAAGCGGCAGGGAATCAAGGGGTGCGACTCTCTGCCTGCAAAAAGCGCCGGTCTTCTCCCCATTGCGGGAGCGACACGTTGGCTTGATCGCGAGCAGGGCATCATGCAGCTGCGGGTCTCGTGTGCCCCCCAGAGTGCGGAGTTGACCCGTCAGGCGATAGTCCGCTCGGTTGAACTGGTGAATTCACTGCTTGAGCGGTAGTGTGGTAGGATTATCGGGAGTTTTCCGCGAAGGATGGTCAACATGGCAGGCACAGGGCTTATTCAGTTCGACGATTGGGCGGACATCTATGCGCAGCGCGTAGAAACCATGCGTACCAGTGCGGTTCGTGACCTTTTTGCCGCCGCGTCGCGCTCGGACATCATCTCGCTCAGTGGCGGTATGCCCGACATCGCCCGTCTTCCGCTCGACAAGGTGAGCGAGGTCGCAGCTAATGCGGTCAAGGTCGAGGGCGTGTCCGGCCTGCAGTATGGCGATACCACGGGGCGCCTCAAAACCAAGCAGACCGTCTGTATGCTCATGGAGGATTTTGGCATCCATATTGTGCCGGAGGACGTGACCATCACCACAGGTGCCCAGCAGGCGCTCGACCTTCTGGGCAAGATATTCATCAACTCCGGTGACGTGATCATAACCGAGGGGCCCACCTACCTGGGGGCACTCCAGGCATTCAGCGCCTATCAGCCCAAAGTGCAGACCATCCCCTTCGACGAGGACGGCATGCGTATGGATCTGCTCGAGGCCAAGCTCAAGGAGCTGGGCAAACGTGGGGCAAAATTCATCTACACCATCCCGACTTTCCAGAATCCCGGCGGCGTGACCATGAGCCTTGAGCGCCGCAAGCGCCTGCTTGAGCTGGCGCACGAGTACGAGATACTGGTGATAGAGGACGACCCCTACGGTCGCCTGCGCTTTGAGGGCGAAACCGTGCCCTGCCTGCGCGCGCTGGATTCTGAGGTCATCTATCTGGGCACGGTGTCAAAGGTGTTTGCACCGGGGCTGCGCACTGGTTGGGTCATCGCGCCGCACCCCATCCTTAAAAAGCTCAACATGGTCAAGCAGGGCACCGATCTGTGCGGCTCCGCACTCAACCAGGTTATCGTCGAGCATTATTTTGACGAGATACCCTGGAGGGAGGTGCTCGCCAGTATATGCGTGAAATACAAGGAGCGGCGCGATGCCATGCTGGCTGCGCTCGAAGAGTATTTTCCGCCGGAGGCGACATGGACGCACCCCCAGGGAGGCTTCTTCATCTGGGTTTCGCTGCCTGAGTACGTCAACACGCCGCAACTGCTCTCGGTTGCGCTCGAGAACGGGGTGACCTTTGTGCCCGGCGACGGGTGCTTCCCGGCAACGAGCGGTCTGGGCACCAACAGCATGCGCATCGCGTTTTGTTACGAGGAGCCCGAGAAACTGCGTGAGGCACTGCGTCGCCTCTCCATCGTCATCGAAGAGCGTCTTGACCTCTACCGCGCCTTTATCAAGGCCGGCGTCCTGAAAGGATAACGTTATGTCTTACAAAGTGGCGGTACTCATGGGCGGAAGCTCCTTCGAGCGCGAGTTCTCCTTGGCAAGCGGACGGCACGTGCTGCGCACGCTGGAGGCGGCGGGTCACGAGGTTCTGCCGCTTGACACCACCAGCTCGTTGGTGGAGATACTGCGCGAGCAGCAGCCCGATGTCGCCTACATCGCACTCCACGGCAAGAACGGCGAGGACGGCACTATCCAGGCTCTTCTCGAATATCTCAATATCCCCTACGTGGGCTCCTCCGCAAACTCCTGTCGTCTGTCTTGGGATAAAAGCGTGCTGCCCTCTGTGGTCAAAGCGCATCGCGCCACAGGCGAAGGGCCGGCCTCCTGGCCGCAGCGCGTCAACCTTTCAGCCGTTGCGTTCAAGGATCTGGGTGCCACCATGGCGCTCGATTTGGTGCCGCAGCGCATCAGCACGGGGTATCCGCTTGCGGTCAAACCGGCTTCAGGCGGCTCGGCGATGGGCATCACCAAGGTCGAGAGCTTTGACGGCTTGGCCCCCGCCCTCCTCGAAGCACTCAGCTATGATGACGAGGTGCTGATCGAAGAGTGGGTGCAGGGTGTTGAGCTGGCCGTTTGCGTAGTGGGCACCGGCGAGAGGGCAGCGGTGTTGCCGCCCATTGAGATCTGCCCAAAGGACAGCTACTTCAACACAAAGGGTCGCCTTAACCCCGATCTGGTCGATTACTACGTGCCGGTGCGCCCCGCGTCACTTGCGGGCGACAGCACTGTGGCAGCGCGGATACAACAGCAGATCGAGGACGCGGCGCTCGAGGTGCACAGGAGCCACGGCTGCCGCGATCTGAGCCGCGTCGACCTTATCTGGGACGGCACGGAGGTCAAGGTGCTCGAGGTCAACATCTCACCAGGCATGACCGAGCACTCGTTGTTTCCCATGGCCTGCAAGGCAGCCAACCTCCCCTTTGAGGATTTTTTGGCACAGCTCTTTGAGAGCGCTCTTGCACGAGCGTAACCAAATCAGGTAGCGCAAAGGCAAAAGACGCGTAAGTGGGACCATCTCGTTGTTTGTGGTGCTGATGCTATTGTTCGGGCTGTTTCCCAACTTCGGTTTGGCCGAGGTGCCCGAGGAGTTTGTGCCGGGCACCTCGGCTAAGACAGACAAGACGGCAGCAGCAGAAGAGAGTGCAAAGCAAGAGATACCTGAGACCCCTGCACCCGCTGAGCTTACGCCCAAAGAGCCAGCGCCCGCGCCTGAAGAGCAAACCCCTGCGTCAGCCGAGTCGACGCTCAAGGCTCTTGAGGCCCCGGTTGACTCCCCGGCAAGCACGCCTGCGGCAGTTTCTGCTGTTGCCATCAGCACCACAGGCGACAGCGCGATGGGTCTTTTGACGGGCGACTCCAAGACCATCACCTACACCTACTCTCGCCCCGTGGCGGAAGATGCCGTCATCTATGTGCCGCTACCAGAAATCGCACAGTGGAATTCTGCCAGTCGCACCGATGGCAGCTTTGTGGCAACCAATGGTGTCAGCGGCTCTTGGCACAGCGCCCTGGCAGCCGCCAGCACTGAGGTTGTGACCAACCACACCTTCATCCACGAGGGTGCAACCATTACCGGCGACTTCTTCAAGGTCTCCATTGCCAAGGTTCCCGGCGACGAGGGCAGCAGCGACTCGCTTCTGGGTGTAAGCTATCGGTTTGCCAATGGCACCACTGTGCCGGGCACCGAGCTCCCCATTACGGCGTACATCTCTGCTGGCAGCGAATCCGCAAAAGCTGCCGACAAAAAACTCGTCGCCACAATCGATGAGTCATGGTCCATCGAGAAAAGCATCGAATCGACATCTGAGGACTTTGCGGCGGGTGAGTTTCTCCCCAGACCCTTTGCCCAGGTTGGCAATCACGACAGCTTTGACATCACCTACAAGCTCTCCCTCAAAACCACAGGCGTGGACGAGAACGGCGTGAGCAAGACGGCTGGGCGCCTGTTCCAAAACGGCCTGCGTGTTACCGACACCCTTTCAGATTCTGCGGGCGGCAATGCGCCCACAATCAAAGAGATCCGGCTCGATAACCCTACCACCGGCAGCCTGATCACCCCGGACTCCTTTGCAAACGGCGTGCTGAAGTTCACGGTTCCCTCAGCTGGAGCCGCTGTTGCCACCAACAACCTTGCCGTCTATGTTACCGTTTCCGTTGACAAGGATGCCTACACGATGCTGGCAAACGGCATCCTGCCCTCATCTCTTTACGCGCTGAGCAATCAGGCAAGGCTTACCAGTAGCTACGCGTTTAGCAATGCGGTAAAACCAGGCAATTACGTTGTGAGCGTTGATAGGAGCGCCTTGGATACCAGTGCCTACCAGTATCGCTGGACCGAGGCCTATAAGGCTAGCGTGGAGCTCGAGCTGAACTCCGACGTGATACCGGTCAATGGCGCTATGGGTGCCATCGCCGCAGCCTATGGGCTCCTTGCCTATAACGAGTCTGTCGAGAACATCGACGCTGGTGTGGTGCCCTATACCCCGCCCGCTGACCCCGATGAACCCGGTGACCCTGACGAGCCCGATGTGGTAGCAGCCACCGCATAAGACGCGGCTGCCGATAAGCTGCGCGCAGGGCCCCAGCCGTCGCATGACAGGTAGAACCCTGCGCCTGCGCGCCACAGGCCTCCTGACAAGCGGCCGCTCCAGCACCCTGCCACAGGCAACAAGCAACTACAGGCAACGGTGTCTCTAAATACTCCCCAGGTGTGACGCGATATTTGTGGATTTAGGCTATGCTGTAGGGGGCTTCCCCTCTCGGGGGGTCTTTTTGCCGACGCTTTGGGAGTGTGCATGAACAAGAGAACCAGGCAGCGCCTGATTGTCGTCACGGGTGTGATCGTCATCGTGCTGATCGCCGTGTTGGCCTATGTGGGCTCGGGCGGCGCGTCCAAAGCGGTCACCTTGGCGCAGGCGGTATCGGGCGAATACGCCAACCAGCGTGTGCAGGTGAGCGGCACTGTAGTGGACGACTCCTACAGCAACAGCAACGCCACGCTTTCCTTTGCCATCTATGACCCCGAGGCTGACAACTCCCAGACGCTCGATGTGGTGTTCGAGGGCCCCGTCTCCGCCACCTTTGGCAATGGCATCGTGGCGATCTGTACGGGCAAACTTGACGAGAACGGCGTGCTGCGCGCCAGTGAGCTCGTCACAAAATGCCCCAGCAAATACGAGAGCGCCGAGGGCGCGGTAACCGCCGAGTACCTTCAGGAGCGTGGCGACCAACTGGTAGGTCAGGAGCTCAAGCTGGCAGGCTACATCAAGGCGGGCACCCTGGTGGGTGTTGGCGGCCCCCAACGCTTTGTGCTCTATTCACAAGGCGGAGAAGTGCCCGTCGCCTTTGACGGTGCCCTCTCTGACGAGGTGCGCGACGAGGCTTCCGTGGTGGTAGCGGGGGCGCTTGACAAGAATGGTGTGTTCCAAGCCACGGATGTGGCTTTAGAGGAGGTTGGCTGATGGCTTTGTTTGGTCAGACGTTACTGATCTTCGCGCTTGCCGCGACGATCGCTTCGATTGTCCTTCTTTGGCTGGGGCATGTGTTGCAAAAACGTCAGCACCCTCGCGTTGCCGTGCTGCTCAACAGCGGCTATATCCTCACCATGGCGACCACGCTGCTGCTCACGTTGGCGGTGGCGTTGCTGTTCTTTTGCTTCTTCAGCGACAACAACTCGCTTGAATATGTGGCGCACAACCAGTCGGATTCCGGTTGGCTTTTCATGGTGGCGGGGCTCTGGGGCGGCAGGCAGGGCTCGCTGCTGTTCTGGGCTTGGCTCATCTCGCTGTTCACCACTTGGATAGCCTACAAGCGCATCACCTTTCTCGATGACCTTTCAAGCATGGCCATCATGGTGAGCCAGCTTGTGCAGGCTGCGTTTGTGGGGGTCCTGGTTTTCTCCGCAGCAAACAACCCCTTTTTGCCTATCGACCCGGCCTATCTGGGCGAGAACGGCGAGCTGATTGGTCCGGCGGTCGCCTGGGGCATGAACACGCTGCTGGAGCACTGGGCGATGGCGATCCACCCACCCACGCTGTTTGTGGGTTATGCAGGGCTGACGATTCCCTTTGCGTACGCGGTGGCGGCGCTCATCGTGGACGACCCCTCCAAGCGTTGGGTTGAGTTCAGCACGCGCATCACCGTGCTGTCTTGGCTGATGCTGGGCGTGGGCATCGGGCTCGGCGCTGTGTGGGCCTATGTGGTGCTGGGCTGGGGTGGCTATTGGGCCTGGGATCCGGTTGAGAACGCGAGCCTGCTGCCGTGGTTGGTGGGTGTGGCACTGCTGCACACCTCCACCGTGTATCGCAAGCGGGGCGCGTTCAAGCGTTGGGCGGTGATGTGCGCCTGCCTGACTTTTGGGTTTGTGATCCTGGGCACCTTTATCGAGCGCTCGGGCATCGTTGAGAGCGTGCATGCCTTCGAGGGCGATCCAGTGTCCTTCATGCTGTTTTTGGGGCTGATCCTGGCATCGGTCCTGGCGGGCGTGTTGGGGCTCGTGGTGCGCTGGAAGAGCTTTGCCTCCAACGACGAGATCGTCTCGCTGGTCTCAAAGGATGCGGCCTACTACTTTAATAACGCCATCATGATCATCGCAGCTGTAGCAATCACGTATATGACGGTCTCAAGCGCGCTGCCGGAGTGGCTCTGGTTTGGCGGGCAGAAGATCGGCGCCAGCACCTATAACGCCTTGGCGCGACCCCTGGGCATCCTGTACTGTCTGATCCTGGCGGCGTGCCCCCTGCTGGGTTGGGGCAAGACGCAGGGCAGGGAGTTCTTGCGCAAGATACGTATCCCCGCGCTGATCGCCGTGGTGCTCTTTGCGGCCTTGCTCTGGATATTCACGCAGGATCTGCTGCCCATCTATAACGCGACTTTGGCAGCGGGCACCGCCGCCGCCGAGGATTTGGCGGCAGGAGGCTCCGCCTGGTACTACAACGGGCTGGCACTCGTGGCCTTTATCGTGGCGGCGCTCATCGTATGCAACACGGTGTTCATGTTCATCCGTGGTGCCAACGCGCGCAAGACCAACAAGCACGAGAACTTCTTTGTTGCGCTGCTCAACATCTTTCGCAAGGCTCCTGTGCAGGTGGGCGGCTATATTTCGCATCTGGGTATCGCCATCATCCTGGTGGGTCTGGTTGGCTCGAGCATGTACGTGAGCGAAACCGCCGTGTCCATCGACGATGAGAAGGGCAGCACCATCCAGGCGGAGCGCTACACACTCACCTACGAGGGCAACTCGTCTGAGACCCTGCAAAACGGCAACGGCGTAATCTCGCTGCACTTTAGCGTCACCACCACAGGTGAGCGCTACCTGGGCACCATCAACCCCGGCATAGAGATCGTCCAGAAGACCCAACAGCAAAAGGCCATCGCCGGCACACTGGGCCTGCCCACACGCGACATCTTCGTCGTGTTCAACGGCGTTGACACCGATGGCAAACTCTCGGTCGATGTCAAGGTTAACCCGCTCATCAGCTTTGTGTGGGTAGGCTTTGGCCTCCTCATTGTGGGCCCGCTCGTCTCGACCTTCGCCAAACGCCGCCTCTCCATCAACGAGGACGACGAGGATACAGCTGCAGAGAAGCTAGGGGAGGCTGCCCCTGCGGAGAAGCCCGAGGCTGCCCCCGCGGAGAAGCTCGAGGCTGCCCCCGCCGCCGCCGTCCCAGCCAAGACCGAGGCTGCCCCCGCCGTCGCCACAGAGGATGCAGGCGAAATCGAGCCACTGAGCGAGGACATCAAACCCGATGCGTGAAACGGTTGACAGCAGGGAGCAAGAAGCAACGGGGTCGATTCCGCCAACGACAGCCCCTGCTATCAAGGTTGCGTCGCTCACCAAGAGCTTTGGGTTACGCAAGGCGCTCAACCAGCTTGATTTCAGCTTGCCACAGGGTGCCTTTCTCTCGATATTCGGACACAACGGGGCGGGCAAATCCACCTTGCTGCGCATCCTCTCAACACTCGATCGCCCCACCGCGGGCAGCGCGCAGGTGCTGGGCTTTGACACGCGCGAGGGTGCTGATGCCATCAAGGCGCGTATTGCGCTCATCTCACACGCCCCGCTGCTCTATGGCGACCTGACCGCTGAGGAAAACCTGCTGCTTACAGCGCGCCTCTACGGCGTGCGTGACCCTCAAGCACGGGTGCGCGAACTGCTGCGCCAGGTGGAGCTCGACCACCGGCGTCTCGACATCGCACGCACGTTCTCGCGCGGCATGACGCAGCGCCTTTCTATCGCGCGCGCGCTTTTGCATGATCCGCAGCTGGTCTTTTTGGACGAGCC
>JAITTM010000163.1 GCA_031286975.1 Coriobacteriales bacterium | reverse complement strand
GGAATCGAGAGTTTGAAGCAAGGCTGGAATGACTTTGAGGATTGCCTTGTCTCTCGTTGCGCAGAAAACGTCAAAGCCGACTATATAATCACACGCAATTCCTCAGATTTTAAGCAAAGTATCGTACCAGCGCTCACGCCAAAGGAGCTCTTCGATTTGCTGGCGAATCACGATAATCTGTGGTATCAGGAGATTGATTTCTGAGCGAAGGGTGCACAGGCATCGCGCGCGGATATGCTCGCACGGGCATAGTTTGCCTGCCTGACAGATTTTTTGCCCGTACGGGCATGTTATGTAGGTTTGATTACGATTCGTCAAAGCGCATTGCCCCGCAAGAGCACTGAGGGCTTAACGGAGCGCTAGGCTTGCATCAGCCATTCGCCAACAGCTTTGCGAACTGCTGCCGAGCGGGTTTCCCCTTGGCTTTTCGCCTTTCCGTCCAAGGCTATTATCTGTGAAACTGGTAGTCTCACAGTTACAGGACGCACCTCCTCTACGGCCAAACTGGGACGACCAACTCGGGTTATCTTGCCTTCGGGCCAATCGCCGTTTGCGTAAGTGTCTGCGCTCTTTTTTATCTCAGCAATCTCTTTGTTGGTCATGCCGTATTTGGACTTAAGCTCTTTTTCTGTAATCATTTCTTATGTCTCCCTGTCAGACCAAGTTCCTTAAGCGTTCTAGGTGTAGGCGGCGTATTTGCATGGTAAATCAGTAGTCCAAAAGGCTTTAGTCGCGCAGTCATCTCTATTGCTCTGCCGTTTTGATCAAACCCTATTGCAACTTGATCAATAGCACCATCAATGCGGTTAATCGTCGCAGTCTCGAATGCGTTTCTCCAAGCATGCAAAATCTGATCTTCGGTCAAACCGTGCTTCAGTGCGTGCTCAAATACTAAAATCCGATCCATACAACTCCTAATTTTGTCATCAGTAACTGTAAGACAAAATTGTGTATAGGTCAATACGCTGAAGCCGCTTCTGCCGCTTCTACAGCAGCGCCCTACCAGGCGTTGTGCTCGCGGTCGAGCTCCCTGAAGCGGGCGAAGGACCAGTCGTTCATGAGCCCGGCGAACTGCTTGGCTTCGATGTCGAGGTTGCCCTCAAGCCACCAAGAGATCATCATCGCCTGCACGGCTCCAAGGTAGTGACACATAAAGCGCAACTCATCCTCCTCAAACCCATAGGTCGAGAATATCTCCTGATTCAGATTGGTGATCTGCCGCGTGATGATCTCGACCAAGGGCGCTTTGCCAAAATGCTCCAGGAGGTTTTGATAGAAGTCCCGGTTATTGTAGATGCGCACATGAAACTGCTCGGTGGCCAAAAGGGGTGAGGACTTGATCTGCTCAAGCGGCAACAGCTTTCTGAGATCCTTGGTGGGCTGCACCATGTCCTCATGGATCTGTGCCTCGATGATGTCTTCTTTGCTCGCAAAGTGCTTGTAAAAGCTCTTACGCGAGACCTCGGCCCTCTTGCAGATGTCTGAAATCGAGATCTTGTCAAAGGTGGTGGTCTTGAGCAGTTCTCTGAAGCTCGCTTTTATGGCATCGACGGTTTGTGGCATCCTCTGATTCCCTCCCTTGCGACCAGCGCTCCTCGGCAGTAATTATACGTTGCCCATGAAGACTTTGATGCTGCGCTTTTGCAAAAAGCGGCTGTATCGGCTCTTATCCGTCTGGGCGGAATGTTGAGAAGGACGAAGGTAACAGAATGGCGTTTGTTGTTTCCTGGCTAGGGACAAAAGCTGCCTATTTGCCTCGTCATGGCGCAAGGTGCTGCCCGCTGGGTCAATAAGGGGTGCATGGAGTGCTCTATTGGTACTTGCACAGCGCAACAAACTCGCGTATCACAAGAGTACGGCTTTTCAGTGACTTGAGGATACGAGGAGGGATGCGCAATGAGAGAGCAGGACGCTGGTCTGAGTCTGGGTTCAGGCATCGGGAGGAGGAGTTTTCTCAAAGGAGCGGCGGCAGTCGCTGCAATTGCGGGTGCCAGCTCGCTTCTGCCCGGCTGCTCGCTTGAACAGAAACCGGGAGATGACACAGCGGCACCAGGAGCCCTGGAGGATCAGAAGTTCCATTGCGTCTGCCCCGGAGACTGCGGCGGCAGTTGCGGCATGTGGGTGCACGTCCGCGACGGCAAGATCGTCAAGACATCCAAGTACGACTGCGAGGACCCCCATATGACGCGCATCTGCCAGCGCGGGCTCTCGCATGCACAGCGCGTCTATGCGCCCGAGCGCATCAAGTACCCCCTGCGCAGAGCTGGCGAGCGCGGCGCCGATGAGTGGGAGCAGATCACCTGGGACGAGGCCATCGCGGAGATATGCACCAAATGGAAGGAGATCCAGGCCACCTATGGCGCGCCGGGAATCGCCTTTTTGGCTGGCACGGGTAACGCGGGTCCCGACCAATACTATGTGCAGCGCCTTGGCTCGGCGATGGGTGCCTCACGCATCTATCCCATGGCAGACATGAACGGCCTGTACATGGCAGCTCTCATGGTCACCCGCGGCCCCTACCTGCATGGCAATTCAGCCAACAGCGTGCTCGACTCCAAGACCATCTTTATGTGGAGCAATGCCACCACCTCAGATCACGCACGTTGGGCCTATGTGCAGGCGGCTTTGGATAAGGGTGCCAAACTCGTGGTCATCGATCCCAACTTCACGCTGGCGGCAAGCAAGGCCGACCTGTGGGTGCCTATCCGTCCGGCAACCGATGCCGCATTCCTCATGGCAGTGACCAAGATCATCATCGATGAGGGCCTGCAGGACACCGACTACCTCACCAAGGGCACTGTTGCGCCCTTCCTCGTCAAAGAAAGCGACGGAAAATACCTGCGTTACAGCGACCTGGGCCTGGCCGAGGCCGGCGAGGGCGGCGGCGGCATCAAGCTCGACGGTGCCGCATCCGAGCAGGCAGCCGTTGATGACGGCAGCAACCCCATCGTGGTGATGGGTGCCAACGGCGTACATGGTAGCCGTGACGAGATCGCAGACCCCGTGCTTGAGGGTAGCTTTGACATCGACGACATCAAGGTGAGCACCGCCTACACCCTGCTCAAGGAGCGCATCGCCGAGTGGACACCCGAGGCGGCATCCGAGCTCTGCCAGGTGCCGGTCGAGACCATCACGGAGGTCGCACATCTCTATGTGGACGGCCCTACCATGAACTACGTGGGCTTTGGCATGGATCACTGGGTGCAGGGTCCTTGGCCCTATCACGCCCTCTTCACGCTTGCGGGCGTTGCGGGCAACTTTGGCAAGAAGGGCAGCGGTATCTCCGGCCAGATGGGTGGCTCGTCCATGGGCATCACCGGCTTCAGCGTGGGCGGTGGCATGACGCCTCCCAACCCCATTCAAGGCCCCGTGGTCTACTCGCAGGGGCTCACCGAGCTGCTCGATACGGGTAGCTATATGGGCTTTCCGCTCACGATCAAGAGCCTGTTTGTCACCACAGGCAATCCGGCTGCCGGGCAGTCGAACCGCAAGGCGTTTTTGCGGTTTGTTGAGACGCTCGATCTGCTCGTCGTTTGTGACTCCGTGATGAGCGATACGGTGCGCATCGCCGATTACGTGCTGCCGGTGCCACACTGGTTCGAGTTCGAGACCGCCATCAACGTGGTGCAGCCCTTCCTGCGCATAAGCGAGCAGGCCATCGCACCGCTCTATGAGTCCAAGCGCGACATCGATATCTGCAACCTGTTGGGCGAGGGCATGGGCCTGGGCGACCAGATGGGCTTGACGGCAGAGGAGTTCCTCTCCGCCTGCATGAGTGGTGAGGAGGCGCAGGCTATGGGTCTTTCGCTTGAGAAGCTTCGTGCCGAGAAGACCCTGCGCCTTCTCCCCGATGATTTTGTCTTTGGAGAGAATTACCAGTTGCCCACGCCCACGGGTAAGCTGGAGTTCTACATCGAGAACCCTGCGCAGATGATACCCACAGGAGCCCAACTCGATACCCGGCTGCTGGCGCTGCCGCACTGGGAGCCACCCATCGAGGCATGGCCCAGCAATCCGCAGATCGAGCAGTATCCGCTTACGTTCATGAGCCATCGCGACAAGGCGCGCGTCAACTCCATGTTCTGCTATTCGCCCTGGCTGGAAGACATCTTTCCTGAACCCACGCTTGATCTCAACCCTGTGGATGCGCAGCCGCGTGGCATCCAGACCGGTGATACCGTCAAGGCGTTCAACGACCGCGGCTACGTGGTCATGCGCGCCCGCGTCAACCCGGCGATACGCCCTGGCATTGTGGATACCGCGCGCTCGAGCAATGGGGATCGCTATATCGAAGGGCACGCCTCTGACGTGACGACCGATGCCTTTAACGATCTGGTCTCAAGCATCAGCTGCAACGATACCCTCGTCCAAGTCGAGAAAGCATAAGGAGGTCTGACCATGCGTTATGGAATGGCGATAGACGTGAAGAGGTGCATCGGATGCCGCGCGTGCTCAGTTGCGTGCAAGTCGAATAACAACCTCCCCAACGGCATGTGGTGGAACCGTGTCGATGTCGATGGCGGCGAGGAGGACTGTATGGCGAGCGGAACCTACCCAAACAGCCTCAAGATGGGCTATGTGCCTGTGGCCTGCCAGCACTGCGATGTGCCGTCCTGTGTGGCCGTATGCCCCACCGGTGCCACCGCCAAGGACCCCGCAACCGGTATCGTGACCCAGGACGTCGAGGTCTGCATCGGTTGCCAGAAGTGCATTGAGGCCTGCCCCTACGGCGTGCGCAGCTATAATGCCGAGGAGCCTGAGTACGTGGTTGACTTTTCGCTGGGCGATGCCGACGCACCCAAGCACAAGGCCAGCGTTGTGGAGAAGTGCACGTTTTGCGGCAATCGCATCGCCCGTGGTTTGGAGCCTGCCTGCATGGAGCTCTGCTTGGCTCGCGCACGCTTTTGGGGTGACCTCGATGATCCGGAGAGCGCGATCAACCAGTACGTACAGGGCAAGGAGACCTACTTCCTGCTTGAAGAAGAGGGCACTGCGCCAACAACGATTTATGTGCGCTGACCGCCAGAAACCGCCAAAGGGGGACGGCCAAAATCGCCGCTCCCCCTGTTTTTTTGGGAGAGGAGAAGGCCATGGATGCAGCCTTATGGGAGCCGGTTGAGCTGGTGGAGCTGGTAAAACCAGCGGAGCCGGTGGAGCCGGTGGAGCTGGTGGAGCCCGTGGAGCCGGTGATCCCGGTGGCCCACAGCGAGCAGACGCGACAATTCCTGGTGGCAAAGGCCGACCTCTACCAGCTCATGGCGCTCTTTTTGCATCTGCCAACGCTTGAGTTTGCCAGGGGCATCCTTGATGGATCGATAGCGCAGGATGTGTATCATATCCTTGAAGAGCTGGGAATCGAGCAGCCGGGGCTTGGCGATGTGGCCAACGCCTTTGCGGCACTTCAGGGCGATGCGGCTCAAGCCGACACGCTGCTTTCTGAGCTGCGGCGCGATTTCACGCAGTTGTTCTCACACCCGCTGAGGCCCTCGGTGTCCATCTACGAGACCTTGCTGTTGGCGGATCCTGACGCTCCACGATCAAAGCGCCCCCTGCTCTTTACCAGCCCTGCCGCGCTTGATGCCGCCCGCTGCTACAAAAAGGCAGGCCTTGCACCTGCCGCCACGGTTAATGAGCCAGAGGATCATTTTGCCACGCAGTTCGAGTTCATGTCCTATCTCTATCGCAGACAGCTATCCCTGCTTGGGGGGGACGCGCAGGCGTTGGAGCAGAACAGCGAATCGCTTAGGGAGTTCTCCCTCCTGCATCTGCACAAATGGGTCGAGCCCTTCTTTGTTGCAGTCGCGCGCAAGGCGCAAAGCCCCAGCTATCAGGCATTCGCCCATCTTGGCAGCCACTGCGCCAAAGCTTGAGCGCGCGCCCGCGGCTACTCCGCGGTGAGCACCAGGGGGCCTTCAGGAGTAATGGCCACGGTTTTCTCGAAGTGGGCTGAATAGCTGCCGTCGGCGGTATAAACCGTCCAGCCATCCTGGAAGGGGCCCTTGGTCTTGTGGGTGCCTGCATTGATCATGGGCTCGATGGCAAGCACCATGCCTGTCTGCAGCTTGATGCCCTTGCCCTTGCGCCCAAAGTTAGGCACGTTGGGATCCTCGTGCATATGTTGGCCAATGCCGTGCCCCACGTACTCGCGCACCACGCCAAAACCTGCGGCCTCCGCCACGGTT
>JAITTM010000083.1 GCA_031286975.1 Coriobacteriales bacterium | reverse complement strand
TCCAGCTTGAGATACTGGGTGATTGTCTCGGCTTCCGTCCATTTGAAGGGGCTCACCACGGCTCCCGCAAAGAAACTGCAGGGTTGGTCGCGGGTCTCTCCCCGTGGCGTCCGCTGCACGAGCCCCTGGTTCATCGCGGTTATCATCTTAAGAACCTGCACAGGATCCAGGTCAAAGACGGGGCGCGCGCGACCGCCATAGCCCGAGACAGGGTAATCACCGGTCATAGCAAAGATGTTCTCGATACCCTGGCGCTCCATGGCGTAGAGCTGGCTTTGCAGTTGATTGCGATTGCGATCCTTGCAGCTGACATGGACGATGGGGGTTATCCCTTTTGCCAGAAAGTCGGCGGCAAAGGTATCGGCGAGAAGGGCGGGGTTGCCACCAGGATTATCGGTCACCGAGATGGCGTGAACCCTGCCAGTGGCAAAGAGCCGCTCGGCCTCTGCGAACTCGGCTATCTGGCTCTTCTCCCAGGCACCGCGTCCAGGAATCACCTCGCAGGTGACGACGAACTCACCGGACTCAAGTGCGTCTTTTAATCTGTTGCCCATGCAAGACCCCCGTCTGGCAAGTGGTTTGCGGTTATTCCCCTGCGTGTCAATGATTCAGTGTTTATAATAGCAGAGGTTCTGAAAAAGGGAACGAAGCCGGAGGACTGAACGCGCCGCCTGACTGCCTGATGCCCTTGGCCGCCCCGTACTATCAGTCGCCCTGTACTGTTGCAGTTCGAGAGGATTGTCGATGCCACAACGTCTTGCTGATACCCAGATATTCGAAGCACTCGTGCAGACCGAAGCCGTGCGCCACGGACACTTCAAGCTCACCAGCGGACGTCACTCGGATACCTATATCCAGTGCGCCCGTGTGTTGGAGCACCCCACGCTCACCACCGCCCTTGCGGCCGAGGCGGCTGCACGCCTGCCGGAGGGGCTGCACGTCGATCTGGTCGCGTCGCCCGCTGTAGGTGGCATCCTCTTTGGCTTTGCGGTTGCAAGCGCCTTGGATGTGCCGCTGATATTCAGCGAGCGGGTCGAGGGGGCCATGGAGTTCCGCCGCTCGTTCGCGGTACCGCAGGGTGCCCACGTACTCGTTGCCGAGGACGTGGTGACAACCGGGGGTTCGGTCAAGGAGGTGAGCGACCTGGTTGTGGCGCACGGAGGGATTGTCGTGGGCGTTGTGTCGCTTATCGATCGGGGAGGGGTGCCGGTCTTCTCTGCACCGTTCTTTCCCTTATTGCGGCTCGAAACACCCTCTTGGGACCCAAAAGAATGTGAACTTTGTAAGCAAGGTATGGAATTATACGCTCCCGGCAGCCGCAACCTTGCCAAGTAAGCGTAAACTATCTAAAATCATCACCTGTTGTCACCGACCCTAAGGAGTGAATATGGCACTGCCCGAGTTGTCACCTGAACAGCGACAAGCAGCTCTGAAGAAAGCCGCTGAGGCACGGACCGCCCGCAAGGAATTGCGCGAGCAGGTCAAGAGCGGGAAGCTCACCTTTGCCCAGGTTCTTGCAAAAGCTGGCGACCCCGTCGTCGATAATATCAAGGTCATCACCTTAATCGAGTCTTTGCCGGGGTATGGCAAGGCAAAGGCCACGAAGCTGCTTGATGAATTGGGCATCTCTGACTCACGTCGTGTACGCGGTCTGGGCGACAAGCAAAAGGTCAAACTCCTGGAGCGCCTGGGTTAGACCGCATGTCAGGTAATCTATTCGTCATCTCCGGGCCTTCGGGCGCTGGTAAGGGCACGCTTGTCGAGCGTGCCTTTGGCGTACTCGACGAGCTTTGGCTGTCGGTTTCTGCAACTACGCGCAAGCCGCGGCCCGATGAACTTGAGGGCGTGCACTACTTCTTTCTCGGCGATGATCAGTTTGATGCCCTGCTTGCCGAGGATGGATTCCTCGAATGGGCTCCCGTGCACGGACAGCGCTATGGAACCTTGCGCACGGAGGTCGAGAGCCGTCTTGCGCGGGGCATAGATGTGGTGCTCGAGATCGATCCGCAGGGGGCCTTTCAGGTCAGGGAGAAGTTACCCCGCGCGCAGCTGATATTCATCGAGCCGCCCTCGTTGCGGGAGCTTGAGCGTCGCCTGATCATCCGTGCCACCGAGACAGCGGAGGCCATTGCGCGCCGTCTGCGGACAGCCGAGGTGGAGCTTGCCGCCAAAGAGCGCTACAATGTGGTCATCACCAACGACGACCTTGAAACGGCAACCAGTGAACTTGTCGAGTTTATAACCCAGCATCGTTTGACCAAAACGGTTTAAGCCCTACATCGAGAGTGAGGATCTGCATGTCTTTAATGGAACCACCTATGGACGAGCTGTTGCTTGAGACCAAGAGCGATAAGTACCTCCTATGTGCTGTCGCCTCGGAGCGCGCGCGCGATATCAACGATATGATGCGCGGCCAGCGTGACCGGGCGATCGCCCTGCAATCTGCGACACAGATCGCACAGCTGGCTGGGCGCAAGCCGCTGAGCTTGGCTATGGAGGAGATACATCGTAATGAGGTAAGCTTTGATCGCGAGCAGTTCGCCGCCGATGGGGCATAAGCAGTCGAGCTGACGTGTCGACTCCTATCTGTCTTGTCCATTATCACGAATTAGGGCTCAAGGGCAGGAATCGCGGAACCTTTGAGCGCCAACTCAAGCGCAATGTCGAAGATGCCTTGGATACCTTTGCCGATACCACGGTAGCGCGCATATCGGGGCGTCTTCTGGTTACCCTTCCCAGCAGACAGGCTACCCGTGATGCCGCCCGCGTTATCTCGCTGGTGCCGGGCGTTGTGCGGGTCTCCTGCGGCGTGAGGACGCCCCGAGAGCTTGCGGATGTGAACGAGGCCGCCCTGCGCGTCTTGGAGCAGAGCGAGCCGTATTCGAGCTTCAAGGTAGCAGCCCGCCGCGCTAACACCAATTACCCCCTCGATAGCATGGAGCTCAACCGGCTGGTGGGGGAGTACCTCTGCGAGCATGCCCCCGATAAGTCCGTCAAGATGAAGAACCCCGATGTGACGGTTCATGTCGAGATAATCGAGGGCAGCGCCTATGTCTATGCCTACACGCAAAAAGCCGTGGGTGGTTTGCCGGTGGGCTCTTCAGGCAAGGTGGTCTGTCTGCTGTCGGCCGGCTTTGATTCGCCGGTTGCCGCCTGGCGCATGATGCGCCGTTGGGCGACCGTGATAGGCCTGCATTTCTCGGGGCGGCCCGAGACAACGGATGCCTCCGAGCATCTGGTGCGCGATATCGCCCAGGCGCTCCGCCCGGCTGCGGGACTCAAGAAGCTCTGCATCGTCGCCTTTGGCAGTTATCAGCGCGATATCGCCACAAGGGTGCCCGCTGACCTGCGTGTGCTGTTCTATCGAAGGCTCATGTTTGCCGTTGCCAATGCCGTCGCTCGGCGCGAAGGGGCAAAAGCTCTGGTAACAGGGGAGTCGCTGGGGCAGGTGGCCTCGCAGACGCTCGATAACATCCAGGTGGTGGATGCGGTGGCACAGTTTCCGGTGCTGCGCCCGCTGATAGGCAGTGACAAGCAGGAGATCATCGCTGAGTCACAGCGTCTTGGCACCTATGCGACCTCAGCGCTCAATGCCGACGACTGCTGCACGCTCTTTTTGCCACGTAACCCCGAGACGCATGCTCGTCTTGCCGTGGTGGAGCCCATCTGGGAATCGCTGCCCATCGATAACTGGGTAGACGAGATACTGGCAAAGCTCGAGACAATCAAGCTCCCGGAGCATTAGGAGCAGACCTTAATCAACCAACTTTCGAAAAGAAGGTCGGGGTTGCCACCTGATTTCATCTGCTGTTCCAGTTCGGCGGCATCGCGCAGTAGGGCACGCAGTTGCTCGCTCTCGAAACGCTGCGCGCCTTGCTCGTGCGACTTCAGCTGCCAATCGGGGCGACCCATCCGTTGCGCGGGGTTTTCTCCCCGGCTTAAAAGCGCTTTGTATGCCAGTAGTTCGCGGAGGCGTGTGACGCACAGAGCGAGCAGGCCGTGGGGGGATTGCTCGGGCATGCGCGCCCTGAGCTTGAGGGTCAAACCCAGGTCGCCTTTGGTAAATGCATCGGCGAGATCCCAGGGCTTGACCTCGGCTGTGCGGGCGACAACGGTCTGCACATCCTTTTTGGTGGCGCTGTCCCTGTCAAGCGCTGCAAGGTAGGAGGCGAGCTTGATGAGCTCGTTGTTCAGCGCGACGGTCGAGGTGCCCACGCGCTCGATAAGGTATGCGGCCACATCGGTCGAGAGCTGCAACTTGTGTGTGAGCGCCATCGTCTTGACCAAGGCAGGCAGCTCGTAGCGCTTCTTCGAGCTGCAGTCGATGACGGTTTTTGCGTCGACTCCCTTGATGGCCTTGAAGAGTCGCGTATTGCTGGCAAGCTTGGTAGCAATAAGCACCAGCACGGTTGTCTCGCTCGGTTTTTCAAGGTAGCTGACAAGAGCCTCCTGCACGGTTTTGACGAGCTTGTCCGCATCCTTTATCACCACGAGGCGAACGGCGGCTATAAAGGGTAGGGTGTAGCAGGCATCGAGCAAAACGGTGGGATCCTTCAACGCGGCACCTACAAAAGTCTGGGAATCCAGTGAGCCGTTGCCCTCGCCGTCGATGCGCTTGATCAGGCGCGCGAGCAGGGTCTCCTGCTTCAAGCCGTCATCCCCATTAAGAAGATAGACAGGGAGAAGGGTCTTATCCCCGGAAGCTGTGCCCGTTTGTGCGCCACGCGTTGCCACCATATGAATCCTTGCCTCCGCTATGTCTTATTCATCGATTCGAGAGTTCGGGTTCAATGGTAGCACAGTGCACGCGCAAGGCTGTGGGCGTGAAATCGACAGTGATGTCGCCGTTGAGGTCCGTGCGGTAGACTGTGACGGCCGCGCCCTCGAGCGCCTCGAGCGTCTCTTGCGTGGGATGCCCATAGCGATTGTTTGCCCCCACGCTGATGAATGCCAGCTCGGTGCGCATATCGAGCAACTGCTGCGTGGTAACGGCATCCCTGCTCCCGTGATGCCCGACCTTGAGAATGGTCACCTCCTCAAGCAGGCCATCGCCCATGATCTGCGTCAGCTCAGGTGCCTCGGCATCTCCCGTCAACAGCATCTGCGAGTCGTCTGCGCCATCGTTGTTGTGATCGTAGCCGAGCAGAAGGCAGACGCTTTCGGGGTTGCTGCCCTCCGCTACCGGCGTATCGGGCCAGACGACCGTCAGGGCAAATCCGGTGCCCACGGTTATCCGGTCACCTTGCCGTAGCTCCTCTGGAGGGCTGCCGCGCGTGAGCTCACGCGCGGTGCTGATTGCCGCATGCTGGGGTTGCGCGCTCGTTAATCCCTGGGCAAAGAAGATGTGGTCGGTTGCGACAAGACCCACGAGCGCTTCGAGCGCTCCGTAGTGATCGGTGTCCAGATGGGTGAGCACCACCGCATCGAGCCGTGTGATGTTATTGCGCCCCAATGCCTGTATGAGCGCCGAGCTGCTTGCGCCCGTGTCAATCAGGACGGTATGCCCGCCGTTGCGCACCAGTATCGCGTCACCTTGGCCTATATCCATGACGACCACCTGTGGGCCGGTTATCGCTAAGGCACCGGAGCTGTTGAGCAGCGCCACACAAAGCAGCGCGCCAGCAAGGGCGCGAGCAACAATCGTTTTTGGCTGAGGCCACAGCAGATAGAGCAGCACGAACACGAGCAGGCAGATGGCAAACAGAGGTACCAATTCTGCGGAGACGGGCAGGGCGCCATGGGGCAGGGATGCAAGCCAGGAGGCGCACTGTATGGCCAGGCCGCCCACCCAGCTCAAGGCGCTCAGGATTGCCGCCGCCAGCGGCGCGAACAGGGGCGCCAGGCAAAGGGCGATGATACCCCCGCCCACCATGAGTGTGACAAAGGGCGTCACCACCAGATTAGCCAAGGGGCTCACCAGCGAAAGTATGCCAAACAGCGGTACGGTTAAAGGAAGGGTTGCCGCCTGTGCCGTAAAGGTCAGCCCCAAAGGCTCGATGAGGGTCTGTTGCACCCGTTGCCTGCGCCCCGCGCCCCGTGACGTCTGCTTGCGCGGGAGGATTGCGGTTATCCATGCCGTTATCAGGGGGCAGAACATCGTCAGGCCCAAAACGGCACAGACAGAAAGCCAGAACCCCACCGAGTAGGTGTTGGGCGGGTAGAGCAGGAGCATCACACAGGCGGCAAAGCAGAGCGCGGAAGGTGCGTGCGCTCTGCGTCCTACAAGGAATGAGGCGCTCGAGATGAGCGTCATGACGCACGCTCGGATGGCCGATGGTTGCAGGCCGGTGAGCAGCACATAGGCAACCAAGAAGAGCGCGACGGCAGCAAGCTCGATACTGCGCTTGAAGGGAAGCCGACTGAATACCCAGACCAATACGGTTGCAATGACCACCAGGTGGCTGCCCGAGACGGCAATGAGATGCGAAAGCCCTGTTGCCTTGAACGCGCGGTCGGCCTTGGTTCCGCTCAGTTCTGTCGTGTCGCCCAACAAGACCCCGCTGAGAAGACCGGAGCCCTCGCCGTCTATCTGGGCGATCAGCTGCCGGTTATGCTCCCTGAAGCCCTCTACGCCTCCCAGGGGGGTGGGTTCGAAGTGTTGGTCATGGATGTTCGTGAGCTTAAGGGAGCCACAAAGACCCTGCTCGAACAGCCAGGCGTTTTGGGGCTTAAGGGGCAGAAAGCTGGCATCAGCCGTGAACCAGGTGCCAAAGGGCGGGGGTTCCTGCTCGCTCTGCCAGAGTATGCGCACCCCTGGCTCCCGTCCGTCAGGGAGCCTGATGCGCGCCAGGGAGGTCGTTGCATACATACCCTCCTTGGGGTCGGCGACTATCTTGATGCTCACATCGTTGAGCGGATGCTCCTGCAGATACCTACCACAATTCTGCAGGTCTGACCAGTAGAGGGTTCCCATACCGATACCGAGCACAAATGAGAGCAGTACCAACATCAGGGCGCTGCCTTTGCGCTGGCGGCACCTGAGGCAGATAAGTAGCAGCGCCAGTAATACTGCTCCGATGCCCGCAAGCAAGGTGAAGGGCAGCGCATTTTGCTGCCAAACAAGGTGTTGCGCGCAGAAGAGCCCCGCCCACAGCACCGCAAGGGGGAGCAATAAGAGGGGAGCTGCCGGGCGGATGACCTTATCCAACGCTGATACTGTCCGCAAGTTGTGCGTATTTCTTCTCACCGATACCAGAGACGTTTTTGAGGTCCTCGATGCTCTTGAAGGCTCCATTTGCCGTGCGGTATTGGACAATCTTCTGAGCAGTTGCTGGGCCAACCCCTGGCAGGGTCTCAAGTGTGGCGGCATCGGCAGTGTTGATGTTGACCTTGCCCTGCGCGCCGCCCGAGCCGCTCGAGCTGCCGGTGGTGTTTGTGGCGCTGCCGCCTGTGGTGTTGCCGGTAGTCGCACC
>JAITTM010000079.1 GCA_031286975.1 Coriobacteriales bacterium | reverse complement strand
AAAAATGTACAGAGTCACTTGTTCATATTCCGCATTGCTGCGTTGTCCTTTTTCACATTACGTACAGTAGTGCTCGGTCGGACGCCTTGCACTACGAAATATGTCCGGCGCGACCCTGCCATTTTTAGATGTTACAGGGCACTAGTTAACCGCCTGATCCCTGTATTCGGTATCTAATTTACGCTTCTATACTGCGGCAACATGCGCACCAATATCTCAAGCTCCTGTTTTTGTGCGGACACGCTTACAACAAGGCGAGCTTGGGGTAGAATGGGCACATGTTGCCGCAACGCGCGTGCAGGGGAGGGAGCAATCAGGATTTTATGAAACAGGCGCCAAACTCAAGCTTCTCCATAGAAAGTAAGCGCAGCTTTCTTGCTAACGCTCTGCCACTCTTTTCTCTTAGTTTTTTGGGTCTCGTCGCGATACGGATTTGGATTCAATGCACTATCTATGACCGCTATCTCTCAACTGATTCAGGCATATTGACTATCGCTATCAACTTTATTCGCATAGCCACAATCGCCCTCTTTCTCTTTATGTGCCTTAAGGACAAGTTCTCGCCTAATCTGCAAAAGCAGCTCTCCCTCATCTCAACAGTTCTTATGACACTTGCAAGCATTCTGTTTCTTTTGCTTACTGAGTTCTCGAGCCCCTTGCTTTTGGCGCTCGCTTGCTTGTGTGCCGGGGTAGGCATCACCTGGGGTGGAGGAATCTGGATTTGCTTTTATGCGCGCCTTGCACCCAAAGAGGCTCTTTTTTATGCGTTTGCCTCCTTGGCGTTAAGCTCAATCGCTGGTTTGCTTCTAGGCTTTTTTTCAGAGACGGTAAGCTATAGCATCAGTATCCTTATGCCGGCGCTCTCACTCGCGGCGTTTCGCTCTGCCTCAAAGCACTTGGACGAGCGGTCACAAGTTGCTGCGGCTACACCGAGTGCCGTCTATGATCAGGAGCCAAAAAGCACTCTGTTGCGCCTGCTCGTTGGATTGTTCTTGCTGGAATTCGCATTAGGGGTGGCACGTGGTTTTCCCTTTGGTCTTTCTTTGGTATTGCCGGTTCCCTTTCAGGTTGCGCATCAGTTCTCCGTTGTGCTCCTCTGTGCAGGCATTATTTGGTGGGTCTTGGTCAAAGGCAACACCCTCAAGTTCTCTCCACTTTGGAACATGCAGCTTGTGCTTTTGATTATTGGTGTACTTTTTCTTATCTCTCAGTCAGAGGAACTCATGCCCTTTGGCGCGACATTGATCACCATTTCGAATACCTTTATCTTGGGTCTCATCTGGTATTGTTGTTATGACTACGCACGCCACACCAGCCTTGCTCCCTATGTGGTGCTTGGTGTCGCGTGGGCAATCCATATATTTCCCCGTGAATTGGGACGCAGTCTCATTTGGATAGCTCAGCCCCACTCTTCTCTGACTATTATTGTTATCGCTTTCATGATCTGTTTGCTTGCACTGAGTATCATCTTTTTGTTCAGTGACCGTATACCCGTTAAGCGACCCTTTTTTGCAGGGCTCAAAACCGCTCCGCCAGACACAGAGAAAAAAGAAGCGAATACGCTTGTATTTGACTTGGACGCAAGGGTTAACTGTTTGCAAGCGCGTTACATACTGACTAAACGAGAGACCGAGGTACTCAGACTTTTTGCACAGGGGCGCAGCAAGGCGTTTATAGCTCAGGAGCTTTTTATTACCGAGAATACCGTGCGCACTTATACCAAGAGCATTTATACAAAATGCGAGATTCACAACAAACAAGAATTGCTCACACTGCTTCTTGAGGCGTAAAGCAAAAACGCGGCAGTAGCCCGGGATCATCCAGCGTTGATTCAGGAGGGGCGCCACAATCAATCGCTGTCTTCCTGACATATCAGCGCATTGTCAGTATACTGGGTCAAGGGGATGACTCCGTTATCCCAGGTCAGAACAGCCTTAGCACAAAGAGGAAGAAGGGAGTCAAGTATGAAAAAACAGGAGAAGCAGCAACAACAGGAGCAAAACGAAGAGAAGGTGCGGATTGGCTCGGGGCTCACCTCCGAGCAGGAGCGGTTGTTATCGCGGCGCGGCTTCATCACCGGCATCGCGGCCGCTGGGGCAATCACAGCGCTGACCAGTGTTGCCGCCTGCGCTCCCTCGAGCGGAGGCGGCACTGGCACCGGCGGGGGATCCGGCGACGGCTCGGCTCTAGCAGGTGGCGGGCAGGCAGCCACAGGAGCCTACGACTGGCTCGGCACTGAACCGCAGATCGATGTCGCCGAGATAGGCGAGATGCTTGAAACCGAGGTACTGGTGGTTGGCGGCGGCACAGCCGGTCTCTTTGCCGCCTGTTCTGCCGCGGAGAATGGCGGAAAGGTGCTGGTAATCGACAAGTATACCTCCGGGGGTATCCGCAACGATTTGGGAGCCGTGAACTCACGCTATCAGCAGGAGACTGGCACGGTTATCGACCCCCACGAGATCGTTCGTGAGGCCTATCATTACAGCGCTGGGCGCATCGTGCCCGATCTGCATTACCTTTGGACAAGGGAGAGTGGCGCAGCCATAGACTGGTATGGCGACCGCCTGGCTGAGCGCGGCGTCACCCTGTGGCACGAGTTCACGACCGAGAAGGAGCCCGTCCACTACAAGCATTTTGCAACGGGGCATTCTCCTGAGTGGCCACGTGATGAGCAGGGGCAGGAGACGCTCAATGGAGCTACCGTGTTGACCGACTATGCAACTGGTCTGGGCGTTGAGTTCCGCTACAACACGCCGATGGTCAAGCTCGTGAAGACCGACGACAGGGTCTCCGGTGTCATCGCTCAAGCTGAGGGTGGTGGCTACGTGCAGATCAACGCAAGCAAAGGCGTTATCGTCTGCACGGGTGGCTATGCGGAGAATTTCGAGATGCTCAAAGCGCTGCAACCGGAGCAATACAACCTGCTAGGCTGGGCAAGCTTCATCCCCGGGGCAACAGGCGACGGCATCAAGGCCTGTATCTGGGCGGGAGCCGCTTTTGACGATGTGCGCTCCACCTGCAGCTTTGACCGTTGCGCCATGCCAGTGGGCACAGCGCCCACGGGCCCTGAATCCGGTGGCACGTTCTTCTGGCTGGGCGAGCAACCGTTTTTGAAGGTCAACAGCAAGGGAGAACGCTTCACTAATGAGTCGGGTGTCTACGACTTCATCGCACACGCGGCGAGCAAGCAACCGGAGCGCGCTTACGTCACCATCTGGGACGCGAACTATCAGGACGACATCGTGCGGTTTGATATGCACGGCTGCTCTCGCACCTTTCTCAACGACAATGGAGCCCCGCCCGACATCCCCCTGCCGGTGGCCACTGGCATGGTTGACGGCCTAATCGCCGACGGCTTTACCCAAACAGCCGACACCATCGAAGAACTTGCCGAGAAGCTCAAGCTGCCGGCAGATGCCTTCAAAAAGACCATCGACCGCTACAACGAACTGTATGATGCTGGCAAAGATGAGGATTACGACAAGGAGCCCTTCAGGCTCTCAGCTGTGCGCCAGCCCCCCTTTTATGGCACGTGGACCGCGGCCTACATCCTTAGCACGCTCGATGGTATCCACATCGACACCGATATGCGGGCGCTTGACGAGAAGGGGGAGCCTATCGACGGCCTCTATGTGGTGGGCAACGACAGTGGTGGATACTATGCACACACCTATTTCAACCTGAGTACCGGTCATGCCTGTGGACGTTCGGTCACCTTTGGGAGAAGAGCCGGCAAGATCGTCGCGACAAGTTAAGGCAAGGCCAGAAATCCCAAGCGGGACGGCAGGATTGCGGGCCAGTTCTCGCGAGCAGCAAAAGGGTCAGCCCCATGACTTCGCAGTTCGAAGCAGTGGGGCCGACCCTTCTTGCTTGGCGATATCTCGACGTGCCAGGCAGGGCCGCTCTCGCCAGAGCCGCCCCGCTAGACCATCAGCTCGCTGACTGTCTGGGCAAAGGCTACGGGGTCGTCTATGGGGAGACCTTCTACCAGGAGTGCTTGGTTGTAGAGGATGTCGGCAAAAAGCTTGATTTTCTCCGCATTGTTTGAGGCCTGTGCTTCGGTAAGTTTGACAAAAACGGGATGGTTGACGTTTACCTCGAGCACACGCTCGCTTTTGATGCCCTTGCCTTCGGGGCCGGCGGCGAGCCCCTTTTCCATCTCGAGCGAGATGGGTCCCTCGGCGCTGATGCCAGCGGGCACGTCCACCAGGCGCGTGGATGCTATGACTTTGGTGACCTTCTCGCCCAGCGCCTCATGCAGAGCTTCAAAGAGCTGCTCGTTGTCTTTGGTCAGGCTCTCGACCTGCTCCTTCTCTGCTTCTGTCTCAAGGCCGAGGTCGGATGCGGCCACGTTCTTGAGGGCTTTCTCGTCGTAGTTGGCCATCACGGAGAGACAGAAGTCGTCAACGTCATCCACGCAGAGCAGCACGTCGTAGCCCTTGGCCAGCACGCTTTTGACCATGGGCATCTTGGCCAGCTTCTGCTCATCGTCGCCAGCCGCATAATAGATCGCCTCCTGAGTGCTGGGGGCGGCATCCAGATATTCGCGCAGGGTCACCAGCTTCTCCTGGGTTGCGGAGTAGTAGAGCAGCAGATCGGCCAGGGTGTCCTTGAGCGCACCGTAGCTGCTGTAGATGCCGTATTTGATGCCACGGCCAAAGCACTCGAATATGCCCTCGTAATCCTCGCGTTTCTCGTCACGCAGGGTGCCGAGCTCCGAGATGAGCTTCTTCTCGATACGCTTGGCGATGGCGCGCAGCTGGCTGTTGTGTTGCAGGGTCTCGCGCGAGATGTTGAGGTTGAGGTCGGCGCTGTCAACCACACCGCGCACAAAGTTGAAGTGGTCGCTCAGCAGGTCGGGGCACTTGTCCATGATGAGGACGTTGGAGCTATAGAGCGCCAGACCCTTGTCAAAATCCTTGGAATAGAGGTCAAAGGGTGCGTGCGAGGGGATGAACAGCAGCGCGTCGTAGCTCAGGGTGCCCTCGGCATGGAGCGTAAAAGTGCTGAGCGGGGCCGCGTAGTCGTGGAAGTCGGATTTGTAAAACTCGGCGTAATCCTCCTCGGTGACATCCTTCTTGTCGCGCTTCCAGATGGGGATCATGGAGTTGAGCGTTTCAAGCTCGGTATAGCTCTCGTACTCGGTCTTGTAGTCGTCGGGCGCGTCGTCTGGCTTGGGCAGGGCGCGCGATTTGCTCACCTCCATGCGCACAGGGTAGCGCACGTAGTTGCTATACTTTCTCACCAGGCGCTTGAGCTCGTATTCGCTCAAAAAGGAGCTGTACGTCTCCTCGTCCGTGTCCTTTTTAAGGGTGAGAATGACGTCCGTGCCCCGCTCTTCGCGGCTCGCTTCGGCAAGGGTGTAGCCCTCGATGCCGTCGCTTTGCCACGCCCAGGCCTCGTTGCTGCCCAGGGCGCGCGAGACCACGCGTACCTGCTGCGCCACCATGAAGCCCGAGTAGAATCCCACGCCAAACTGGCCGATGATGTCGATGTCGTCGCCCTGCTTCGCCTCATTGGCCTCGCGAAACTCCAGGCTGCCGGAGTGCGCGATGGTGCCCAGGTTCTTTTCCAGATCGTCCTTGCTCATGCCGATGCCGTTATCGCTGATGGTGATGGTACCGGCCTCTTTGTCAAAGGCGATGGTGATGGCCAGCTCACTTTTGACCAGCTTGATGCTGGTATTGGTGAGACTTGCCAGGTAGAGCTTGTCCTCCGCGTCGGAGGCATTTGAGATGAGCTCGCGGAGGAATATCTC
>JAITTM010000215.1 GCA_031286975.1 Coriobacteriales bacterium | reverse complement strand
CGGTCATCCTGGCGGTCAAGCCGCAGATGCTCCGTGCGGTTGCGGAGCATCTGGCTGCCACGCCCGGCTTTGAGCCCCAGCGTGTGATCTCAATAGCCGCGGGCATTACCACCCAGACCCTGGCGGCATTCTTCCCCGATGCGGCGGTGATCCGCGTGATGCCCAACACAGGGCTTACGGTAGGTGCCGGCATGAGTGTGGTCTCGGTGGCGCAGGGCACGCCTCGCGCAGAAGGCGAGCTGGTCAGCGAGCTCTTCTCATTGATGGGAGAGGCCCTCCTTGTTGATGAGTCGCTGCAAAACGCCGCAACCGCCATCAGTGGTTCAGGTCCTGCCTACTTTGCCCTCTTCGTCAAGGAGCTTGCGGCGGCGGGCGCGCGCGCGGGGCTTCCGGCAGACGCGGCGTTGATGCTCGCGCAGCAGACGATGCTGGGCACCTCCCGCCTCTTTGAGCTCACCTGTCAGAGCCCCGAGCAACTCATGGCGGCGGTCACCAGCCCCAACGGCACGACGCAGGCGGCGCTTGCGGCGTTTGAAGCCGAGGGAGTCACATCCATAATCCAGGCAGCTGTCACAGCCGCCATCACTCGCGCGGAGGAACTGGCATGATCAACCTGCCCCAGCAAGTCGCATCCATTCTCGTGCAGGCGGTCAATCTCTACGTGATCCTCATCGTGGTTTGGGCGATCTTCTCCTGGTTCGACCACAGCAAGGGTGTCCTCAACGATATCTATAAGGTACTCGACGCCGTGGTGAGCCCCTATATCAACCTCTTCAAGCGCTTCATCCCACCGATAGGGGGCATCGACCTGTCGCCGATCCTGGCGATTGTTCTTTTGCAGCTCGTCGTGCGCCTGTTGGTATAGCTACTTTTTGCAGCCAATGGTGCTCCTCGTGCTAAACTAAACACACAGGAATCGCTATACTGTATACACTCGCAATCTGGGTACCTGAGAAGGAACACGATAATCGCTACATCAGGTGAAACGAGAGGAACGCTCATGAGTATTACCGCAGCAGATATCCACCAGCAGAGTTTCAGCACGTCCCGCCACGGCTATGACCCGCAGGAGGTCGACGATTTCTTAGAGCTTGTGGCAGAGGAGATCGACAAATACAACCTCCTGATAGCTGAAGCGAACAACCGTATCAAGGCTGCCGAGGATCGCGCGCTTGACGCTGAGCAACAGGCCAGTCGTGTCGAGGCAGCACCGGTTTCCGCAGCTGTCCCTGCCGCTGGGGTTTCTGAGGATGTCATCTCCAAAGCCTTCATCGCAGCACAGCGAAGTGCTGATGCGCTCAAAGAGGAGGCTCGTCAAGAAGCCGAGAAGCTCTACCGTGAAGCTGAGTCCCATGCTCGTGAAATCGTGCGCGATGCGTTGACACAGAAGCAGAAGACCTTAAGCGAGATCGATCGCCTGCGCGCGTCGAGCGAGAGGTTCCGCACCGATTATCTTTCACTCATCAACCATTTTCAGGCGGATGCGCAAAAGACCTTCTCCAGTTTTGAGAGCGTTGTCCCCGCCGCCCCCGAGAAGGTGGTCTCCACTCCCGCGGCAAAAGAGGTTCTGCGTGCCAATGATGCCGTTGTTGCCCCTGCCCCTGCTCCCGCTCCTGCTCCCGTGCCCGTAGAGGCCCCCGCCCCTGCTCCCGCCCCTGCGCAGGCCTCCCTTGCGCTTGAGGAGAACTACAGCTCGTTTGGCTACCAAGACGATGACGACGATGAACTTGATATCGAGGAGATAGACTAGCAGTCCGCCCTCGATGCTGTCTTGTGCTGCCATAACGCTTGCCGTTAAGCTCGCGCCACGCTCGGCGGCAGATGCAATCATCGGTTGGAGTTCACCCGAGCGCGACGAGTTGAAGGTGCGCGTAACGGCAGCTCCCGCAGATGGCAAGGCAAACGCGGCGCTCATCAAGCTGCTTGCACACGAGCTGGGTGTAGCAAAAAGTGCGGTGACCCTCGTGCGGGGTGGCAGTGCCCGTCATAAACTGCTCTCGATAGAGGTCGACCGCACTGTCTTTGCCGCGTGGGCACAAAAAATCGCGGTTTTGGATACGGGCGAGTAATTTGTTATCATTACCATCATCACCATGGGGCAATTGACCGCTGAGACTTGGGAGTGCCTATGAGCTTTGAAATCGTCACCGATTCGTCCTCGAATCTACCAGAGGCGATAATCGACCAGTACGGACTGCATGTCCTCGCGCTCGAATTCAACATCGAGGGTGAGGTGTATCGCAGCTATCTTAAAGGCGAGGTGACCGACCTCGGCCAGTTCTATACCATGATGCGCGAAGGCAAGGTCATCACCACCTCGCTGCCCAGTCTCGAGGATGTGGGCACCTTGGTGCGCGGCCTGTTTGAGGCGGGCAAGGATGTGTTGTACCTGGGTTTTGACTCGGCGCTTTCGGGCACGTATGAGAATACCAGCAGCTACATGCAGCAGTTGCAGGCAAACGAGTTCCCTGAGCGCAAGCTCCGTTGCGTCGACACGCTGGCCGCCGCCTTGGGCCAGGGGCTTTTTGTGGTCGATGCTGTCAAGAAACGCGCTGCTGGCGCAACTCTCGACGAGGTGGCTGACTGGGCACAGCAATCGCGGCTTAACTATGCGCACTGGTTCACCGTCGAGGATCTGAACTATTTGCAGCGTGGTGGTCGTCTCTCAAAGGGTGCTGCCATTGCCGGAACCCTGCTCAACATCAAGCCGGTGCTGCATGTTGATGCCGAAGGCCGTTTGGTGCCGGTCGAGAAGGTGCGCGGCCGCAAAAAGTCGCTGCAGGCTCTCTATGACCAGTTTGCCGCGTCGGCCAAAGAGCCCGTTGCCAAACAATCGGTCTACATCTCCCATGCCGACGCGCTTGAGGACGCCACCTATGTCGCCGAGCTCATCCGCACCAACTTTGGCGTGACCGATTTTCTTATCAACGACCTTGACCCGGTTATTGGCGCCCACGCCGGCCCCGGCACCATAGCTCTCTTCTACGTCACCGACAAAGACCGCTGATAACCTCCTGCCCCCCTGCTCCTGCTTTCCAAAACACCCGCATAATAAGCTGAGACCGACTGGCAAGCCAGTCGGTCTCATGAGTGCCCGAATCAACCCCTGTAAGGGCAAATCACAGAGGCAGAATCAGGTGTAGAAAAGCATATGGTTGTAGGTGGGCACAGGCCAGTAATCATGGCCAACCACGATTTCCTGCTCGTCAACGGCCGCGCGCAGTGCCTCCATGGCGGGAATGACCTTCTCGCGATAGGCGGTGGCATTGGCCAGCGCCCCCTCGGTTGCGACGGCCTCTTTGATGGCGGCTTCAAGGATCTCGATGTTGGCGGTGATGGCGTTGATACCACCGGTCAGCTTCTCAAGCAGCGCCTCCTCAGCTGAGGTATCCAGCTTGGAACTCACGCTCTTCTTAGCGGCGATGGAGTCGGCAACAACGGAGCTGTATTCGATGATGGCGGGCAAGAAGCGTGCATGAGCCATGCGCGCGGTCACCAGGCCCTCGATGTTGACCTTCTTGGAGTAGTGCTCCAACTTGACCTCATAGCGGCTCTCAGCCTCTACCTTGCTCAAGACGCCATACTTCTCAAAGAGCTCGATGTTTGCGGGCTCGATGTACTGGCTTAAAGCCTCGGGGGTGCTCTTTAGATTGAGAAGTCCGCGCTTCTCCGCCTCTTCCTGCCACTCCGCACCGTAGCCATCGCCATTGAAGATGATGCGTTGGTGATCGGTGAGCACCTGCTTCATGTAATCTTGCGCGGTTTTGGCAAAGTCGCTCGCGCCCTCCACGGCATCGGCAAAGTCGGCAAGCGCCTTGGCCACGATGGTGTTGAGCACGGTGTTGGCATCTGACAGGTTGATCTCTGAGCCAGGCATGCGGAACTCGAACTTGTTGCCGGTAAAGGCAAAGGGCGAGGTGCGGTTGCGGTCGGTGTTGTCTTTGATAAAGGTGGGGAGCACGGGCACGCCCAGATCCATCCTGACATCGCCGGTAAAGGTATACTCGGTGCTGTCGACGATGGCGCGAACCACGGCCTCAAGCTCATCGCCCAAGAAGATGGAGATGATGGCGGGAGGCGCCTCGTTGGCGCCCAGGCGATGGTCGTTACCGGCGCTGGCAACGCTCATACGCAGCAGACCCTGATACTCATCGACGGCCTTGATGACGGCGGTCAAAAACACCAGGAACTGCAGGTTCTCAAAGGGTGTGCTGCCGGGGTCGAGCAGGTTTGAGCCGTCGGCGCTGATGCTCCAGTTGTTGTGCTTGCCGCTCCCGTTGATGCCCTCGAAGGGCTTCTCGTGCTGCAGGCAGACCAGCCCGTGGTGCGAGGCGAGCTTGCGCATGAGCTCCATGGTGAGCAGGTTGCCGTCGATGGCGGCGTTGGTGGTAAGAAAGACGGGCGCGAGTTCATGCTGTGCCGGTGCAACCTCGTTGTGCTTGGTCTTGGCGGGGATGCCGAGCTTCCAGAGCTCTTCATCGAGCTCGTCCATAAAGCGGGCGACCGTGGGGCGGATGGCTCCAAAGTAGTGCTCCTCGAGTTCCTGCCCTTTGCAGGGTGCGCTACCAAAGAGCGTGCGTCCGGTGAGGATAAGGTCGAGGCGCTCGGCGTAGTCCTCCTCCTTGATGAGAAAGTACTCCTGCTCGGGTCCAACGGTGGTCGAGACCTGCATGACGGTCTTGCCAAAGAGTGCCAGCACCCGCTTGGCTTCGCGGCTGATGGCATTCATCGAGCGCAGCAGGGGTGTTTTCTTATCCAGAGCCTCACCCGTATACGAGGCAAAAGCCGTGGGGATGCAGAGCACGCCGTCTTTGATGAAGGCGTAGCTGGTGGGGTCCCAGGCGGTATAGCCTCGTGCCTCGAAGGTCGAGCGCACGCCGCCACTGGGAAAGCTCGACGCGTCAGGCTCGCCCTGGATGAGTTCTTTGCCCGAGAAACTCAAAAGGACCCTGCCGTCTTCGCTGGGGTTGATAAAGCTGTCGTGCTTCTCACTGGTGATGCCGGTGAGCGGCTGGAACCAGTGTGTGTAATGGGTAGCGCCCAGCTCGATGGCCCACTCCTTCATGGCGTGGGCAACCACATTGGCTACCTCAAGGTTGAGGGGCTGACCCTCTTTGATGGTCTGCGCGAGCAGTTTGTACGTAGCGCGTGGCAGGCGCTCTTGCATGACATGGTCGTTGAAGACCAGACTGCCATAGAGTTCTGTTACGTTAGGCATGATTCGAGCACTCCTTTTAAACGGGGAAAACATGACCTCTAGTACACTACGCCGTTTTTGTTTCGGATAAATTAAATGTCTCAAGATTTTTCAAAAAAAAGAAGCTGAAGGCAGAGCAAAACAGCACATCCAGGCGCTGTTCTTGCTCCAATGGGGCCTGCCACAAAAGCGCATGCGGTTTCTTAGTGTATACTTCTCTGCATTCCGATGACGCGCGATAAGGAGAAAACCCTATGCACCGTAGGAGTGCTCTGGTTGTAACCAAGCAGCCTGAGCTGGCACATAAGCTCAAGGCAGTCTTTGATGGCATGGACGTCGATGTGCGTTCCATCACGGTTCCTCTCCTGGCCGCCCTGCAGGAATCCCACAGCTTTGAACTTGATTTGGTTGTTCTCGACGGCGACCGCGAGACACTTGCCAATCTGGGCAAGATAGAGGAGGCGCTTTTCTCGGAGGGCTCACCCTCGCTTCTGGTGGTCGTTGCCTCCGAGCTTCTCAGCAGCCTGCGTATGCCGGTGCGCATCACCGCCGATTTTGTGACGCGCTCCGCCCAGGACATCGAATACCAGGTGCGCCTCCACCAACTTCTCTGGCCCGGCGAGGAGGCAGGGTCTGCCGATTTTATCCGCGTGGGTTCGCTCACACTCAATCTGGCGACCTATCAGGTCAAGATCGATGGGGTCGCCCTTGATCTGACCTACCTCGAATACGCCTTGCTCGCCTTTTTGATAACGCATCCCGGGCGCACTTACTCCCGCGATGCCCTGCTCAGACGTGTCTGGGGCTTTGAATACTACGGCGGCTCCCGCACCGTCGATGTGCACGTCCGTCGCGTGCGCTCAAAACTCGGCCCCGACCTGGCCAACCGTCTCGAAACCATCCGCGGCGTCGGCTACCTCTGGAACGCATGAAAACCATCGCAGTCATCGACGGCAACTCGCTCATGCATCGGGCCTTTCATGCGGTGCCCAGCTACATGACTGCGCCCGATGGGAGTCCCACCAATGCCTGTTTTGGGTTCATCTCGATGCTGCTCAAGCTAGCGGACGAGTTCACACCCGACGCCATCGTCTGCGCCTTTGACCAGGGGATCCCTGCCTTTCGCTTTGAGGCAATCGAGCGCTATAAGGCGCAGCGCCCACCCACCGACCCCGACCTCAAGGTTCAGTTTCCCATCATCAAAAAGCTTCTGGAATCCCTCAATATCCCGGTCATCAGCCTGCAGGATTGGGAGGGTGACGACATCTTGGGCACGGTTGCCACACAGGCTGAGCGCGATGGCCTGCATGCGCTGCTGGTGACCGGCGATAAGGATGCCTTGCAACTGGCGAGTGCCACCACGCAGATTGTCAACACCAAGACCGGCATGAGCGATGTGGTTGTCTATGGCCCCGAGGAGGTCTACGAGCGCTGGGGCGTGACGCCTGAGCGCGTGCCGGACTTTTTGGGGCTCATGGGTGACTCATCCGATAATATCCCCGGCGTACCGGGGGTCGGCCCCAAGACGGCCACCAAACTGCTGCAGGAGTACGGCACACTTGAAGAGGTGGTCGCCCACGCTAGCGATATCAAGGGCAAGCTGGGCGAGAATGTGCGTCACAACGCCGAGCTCGCCTATGCCAGCAAGCGGGTCGCGACCATCAGGCGCGATGTGCCGCTGGCGCTCGACCTTGCGGCGACTGCCTTTCCCAGTTTCGATGCCCAGACGGTCACTGCTGCCTTTGGTGAGTTTGCCATGACCTCGCAGCTGCGCAAGCTGCTTGCACTTGCCGGTGGTTATGCCGCTCCTGCGTTGGCCTCCGTTGCGGAGTCCTTCTCTTTTGCCCAGGCGCTCAAAGGCGCAAAAGCGCATGACCTTCTCGGCACCGCACTTGCTCAGGGGCTGCCGCTTGCAGTGAGCCTGGAGGATGCGGGAGGCAGCTCGTTGTTCGAGACGGCGCGGCAGCTGTTTGTTGCCAGCGAGCAGGGAACGGCGCAATTCGACGAGCAGGAGCTGCAGCAGATACTGGTGCGCATCCTGCGCGAGGGAACGCTGGTCGCCCTCGATACCAAGGCTTTGCTCCGCGAGCTTATTCCGGCAAACAGCGCGCTACCCCAGGCTCTGCCCATCACCGAGGTTGATCCCGCCAGACTCTTTGACTTGCAGGTGGCGGCCTATCTGCTCGACTCATCCAAGAACTACGCCGATCTTGCCCTGCTCGCGCTCAAGTATCTGCCGGGTGCAAACCCCGATGCGGTGGCGGAGGAGCAGCGGGGTGCCTGCAATGTCGCACTTATCCTCAAGCTCAAAGACATTTTGCACGAGGCGCTGCAGGCAGACGAGTCGCTTGTCTGCTTTGAGACCATTGAGTTGCCGCTGTTGCCCGTGCTCGTGCAGATGGAGCGCCTGGGCGTGAACGTCAACAACGCCGTGCTGGGCGATCTGGACGCAACCATGACGCGCACCATCGAGCAGCTGCGTGCGCAGGCCTATGAGCTGGCGGGGGAGGAGTTCAACCTCGATTCCCCCAAGCAACTGGGTGTCGTCCTGTTCGAGAAACTCAAGCTGCCAACCGGAAAGAAGACGCGCTCCGGCTATTCGACCGATGCCTCCGTGCTCACTGAGCTGGCCGTGGGGCATGCTCTGCCTCGAGTCATGCTCGAATACCGCGAGCTGGCAAAACTCAAGTCGACCTATCTGGATGCCCTGCCCCGTCTGTTGGCAAGCGACCACCATATCCACACTTCCTTCAACCAGACGGTCGCCGCCACAGGGCGCCTGTCCTCCTCGGATCCCAACCTCCAAAACATCCCCGTGCGCACCGACCTGGGGCGCCAGATACGCACCGCCTTCATCCCTGACGCCGCGGCCTTAGGCGCGAGCGAGGCGGTGTTTCTCTCGGCGGATTACTCGCAGATCGAGTTGCGGCTTTTGGCTCACCTCTCGGGTGACGAAGGACTCATCGAGGCCTTTTTGGGTGGAGAGGACTTTCACGCATCCACGGCTGCGCGCGTGTTCGACCTGCCGCTTGATCAGGTGAGCCCGCAGCTGCGTTCACGGGCCAAGGCGGTCAACTTTGGCATCGTGTACGGCCAGCAGGCTTTTGGCTTATCGCAGTCGCTCGGTCTGCCGTTTGATGAGGCGCAAGATATGATCGACCGCTATTTTGCCGCCTACCCGCAGGTGCGCGCCTATCTTGATGCCACCGTGCGCCAGGCGCACGAGAACGGCTGGGTCGAGACGCTGTTTGGGCGCAAACGCCACATCAACGAGCTACGTTCGAGCAACGCCAACCTGCGTGCCTTTGGCGAGCGCACTGCCATGAACCACCCCATGCAGGGCAGCGCCGCCGACATCATCAAGCTTGCCATGATCGAGGTGCAGCGCCGCCTCAACACCGGCGGCTTCCAGTCGCAGATGATTTTGCAGGTACACGACGAGCTCGACTTCAACTGCGCCAGTGGTGAGATCGAACGTCTTTCAGCAATGGTCAAAGAAGCTATGGAGAAGGTCGCGCATCTCAAGGTGCCCCTGACCGTCACGGTATCGACAGGTTCCAACTGGGCTGAGGCACACTAAGGGGATATTCTTGCCAAATCTAATCGTGCCGTGATGGGCACAAGGTCAAGGAGAGTAGAGGGAGGCACTACCATGGCGGGGATTGTTTCTGTTGCGGGTTGCACAAAAAACACACGGCGGGTTTTGACACGCTTGACGTATGTCGCACTGGCACTGGTCACAGTCGTCCTTTGTCTCATCATGCTCCCCAAGCCTGCCGTAGCCGCAAGCTACCCTGTGACAATCAATCCCTCCACATTTCCCGATCCGGTGTTCAGGCAGTATGTGCAAGACAACTTCTCCAGCGGAAGCACAACGCTTGCTCAGGAAAGAGCTGAGAAGGTGTTGACCATCTGGGTTGACTCGAAAGGCATCAGCACGCTGAAGGGAATCGAGTTCTTTCCAAACTTGAAGACGCTTAACTGCGGCAACAACAAACTCACATCCCTCGACCTGAGCATAAACACGGCCTTGACGTACCTTCACTGTTCAGACAACAAACTCACATCCCTCAACGTGAGCAAGAACGCCGTCTTGACGGAGCTTATCTGCGACAGCAACAACCTCGTATCCCTCGACCTGAGCAAGAACACCGCCCTAACGTTCCTTTTTTGCGCCAACAACAACCTCGCATTCCTCGATGTGAACAAGAACATCGCTTTGGGACAACTTGTCTGCTCCAACAACAACCTCGCATCCCTCGATGTGAGCAAGAGCACCGCTCTGGGGCTTCTTAGTTGTGACAACAACAACCTCGCATCCCTCGACCTGAGCAAGAACACCGCCTTGGTATTCCTCTGGTGCGACAACAACAACCTCACATCCCTCGACCTGAGCAAGAACACCGCCTTGACGAGGCTTACCTGCAACGGCAATAGCCTCATAGATCTCGATGTGAGCAAGAACCCGAGCCTGCGCGCCGATGGTTTCGTCTCCACCTACCAAACCCGCACAATCCCCCTAATCCCCGACCCCGCAAGCCCCGGCTCATACATGAGCAAAGACACCTATACCTTTGCAGCCGGGCACAGCATAACGCTCAC
>JAITTM010000199.1 GCA_031286975.1 Coriobacteriales bacterium | reverse complement strand
CAGGGGCAAAAGCTTTGCCACGGGTATCGACCCGGCGGATTATAAGTATGTAGGCAAGGCCATCCCCCGCAAAGACGCCAAAGAGATCGTCACCGGCAAGACGCTCTTCCTCGACGATTTCTCTTTGCCCGACATGCTGATTGGCAAGTTTCTGCGAAGCCCCTACTCCCACGCCCTTATCACGCGCATCGACACCACCAAGGCTGAAGCCCTGCCCGGTGTTGAGGCCATCCTGACGCATGTCAACTTTCCTGAGCTCAAGCGCGATGTCCGCTTTGGCTTCCCGCCACACAAGCCCTTCCTCGACGCGCATCTGCGCTACATCGGCGACCCGGTTGCCATTGTCGCCGCCGTTGACGAAGGAACGGCGTTGGCCGCCCTTGATCTGATCGAGGTCGATTACGACGTGCTGCCCGCTGTCTATGACGGGCTAACTGCCGTTGCGGAGGGTGCGCCACAGCTCTATGAGGAGTTCGACCATAACGTCGTGCCGGGCGGCTTTCCGGTCATGCAGAGTGAGGGCGCCTACTGGCACCTGGTTCGTGGTGATGTCGATGCGGGCTTTGATGAGTGCGAGTACATCGTCGAGGATACGGTCGCCTTTAACAAGATGTGCGCGCCAGCCTCACCGGAGCCCGCGGGAGCCGTGGTTCGCTGGGACGGCGGCAACACCTTCACCTGCTGGACGGCCAGCCAATCACCCGACGGCCCGCGAACCTTCAACGCCACCGTACTCGTCGGTGCCACCCTGCATGTCCAGACCTTTAATGTGGGAGGCAGTTATGGCAACAAGCAGACCATCGGTTATCAGGTCTGCTCCGCGGCTTTGCTCTCATCGGTCTGCGGTGGCAGGCCCGTTAAGGTCATGCAGACCAAGGTCGAGCAGATGACAGCCTTCGAGACCCGCCTCGGCTCTCAGTGCCAAGCTCGTATCGGCATCGACAAAGAGGGTATCGTCCGTGCCGTCAAGGGCACATGGACCGTTGACTGCGGCGGTATCTGCAACGCCACCCAGGGGCAGGTCTCCGTGGGTATCGGCGAAGCACAGATCGTCATGGCAAAGTGCCAGAACTGGGATTTTGATTCAGCGTTGGCGGTCTCAAACAAACAACCGGCTGGCTGCGTGCGCGGTTATGGCGGTCAGGAGCTGAACAGCTGCCTTGCCTTGTTGATAGCGCGCGCCATGCAAGAGGGCGGCTTTGATCCCGTTGAGGTCTACAAGAAGAACTACGTGAGCGATGGTGATGTGTATATCTGGCGCGATGGCCTGCCCTGGCGAGCCCACACCGTCAATTATGTACCGATCATCGAGCGTGCCGCCGAGAAATTTGGCTGGAAAGAGACCTGGAAGGGCTGGGGCAAGCCAACGTGGGCCTCTGAGGACGGACGCTACGTGCGCGGCGTTGGATGCGCGATTATCGGCAATGCTGACGTGGGAGAAGACACCAGCGAGGCCTACGTGCGCATCGTCCCCGACCTGTATGGCACTGGGCTCAAAGTCTATGTACATGCCGATCTCACCGAGTCCGGCATGGGTCAGCGCTCCTCCATCATGCGCGTCGTTGCCGAGTCGCTCGACGTGCCCTACGAGAGCATCACCGTCGTGAATCCCAACAGCGATATCAATCCTATCGGTATCGGCCTGTGCGGTTCGCGTGGAACCATCACCTACGGTCATGCGTTGGCCAATGCCTGCGAGGATCTCAAGCAGAAGCTCTTCCGCGCCTGCGAGGGCAAGCTGCATATCACCTCCGACCTGATGGAGATACGCGGCGGCTACGTATATTCGCACACAATGCCCGGCAACCGCATCCCCATCAAACATATCGAAGCCAACTCGACCGTCAGTTTCACGGGTTATGGCAAGCATATCGAGAACTTCTCCATCCCCAGCTGCGTGATGTGCTTTGTCGAGGTGCAGGTTGACACAGAGACTGGCAAGCTTGAGGTCATACGCATGCTCACTGGCACCGACTGCGGGCAGATCATGGATCCCGCCGCTATTGAGATGCAGCTTCAGGGCGGTATCGGCGCAGCCTGTATGGACACGGCGACCTTTGAGGAGCATATCATCGACCCCGCCACCGGGCGCCCGATGAGCTACAACATGATCGAATACAAGTGGCGTACCTTCAACAACTTCCCGGTGCACGAGAGCTGCATCATGGAGTCACGGCCGGACAGCTACCAGTTCAATGCGGTGGGTGTCGGCGAGATATCCGGCGCGTCAGCGGCATCGGCAATCATGATGGCGCTCTCTGACGCCATCGGCGTCAACGTCGCTGAATACCCGGCAACTCCGCGCGTCATACTCAAAGCCCTGGGCAAAATCTAAGGAGGGATACCGTAATGAAGAAGTTCGACTACAAAAAAGCGTGTGATTTTGCCGAGGCCACCGCACTTCTCGCGACCGACGACACCCACGCACTCGCTGGCGGCACCGATATCCTCGGTCGCATGAAGGACGATATATTGGTTGACTACCCCGCCGTCTTGCTCGACATCAAGCGCATCGAGGGCGCTACGGGCATCACCTCTGAGGGCAACATCATCCACATCGGGGCGCTTACCAAGCTGAGCACCATCGCACAGGATGCCACCATCAACGCCGCG
>JAITTM010000197.1 GCA_031286975.1 Coriobacteriales bacterium | reverse complement strand
CGACCAGCAGTGCGCTACCTGTGCGCGACGCAAAGCGCCCCGCTTCCTGGAGGATCGCAAGGGCTATCGCATGCCCGTGCGCACCGACCAGTTTGGACGCAGCCACCTCTATAACGCAGTGCCACTCGACCTCACCTCCGCGATGCCCCAGCTGGTGACCTGTGGCATCGCAACCCTGCTGGTAGACGCGACCCTGCTCAATACCCGACAGATAACCGAGGAGGTCACCCGCGCCGTACGTGCCCGCGACATCGCGGTGCGCGCCAATGGCACGCTCCCCAAACGCGAGGGCAGCACCACCGGTCACTTCTTCCGCGGAGTACTTTGAGCGTGGAGCGTTGACCGCGAGGGTGTGAGCCGATACACTGTGTGTTCGTGTTTTCACGCATCGGTGGGGTCGTTAGCTCAGCTGGCAGAGCAGAGGACTTTTAATCCTAAGGTCGAGGGTTCGAGCCCCTCACGACCCACCAGATCCTTTCTCCCACACATACAAAATCAGCCGTTGTCATTTCCGTTCAGTTTCCGCGATTATTTTGGCTGGTTGACATAAAGACTTCGGCACCTCCCGCCACTACACTGTTCTTACGGATAAGACCAGAAACCAAACATCGTAGTGGGAACGGAGGTTCAGATATGAAGACGACGCAGGTCAGCTTCACGGTGAACAGCAAGCGGTATACGATGTCTGTTGGCAAGCTGTTTGGTCAGATACCGCCAAACGAGCTGCTCATAGACAGCTTGCGTGACCGGCTTGGGCTCACCGGCACTAAAATCGCCTGTAAGGACGGTGCCTGCGGGTGCTGCACGGTCATCATCGACGGTGATGCCGTGCCCTCGTGTGAAGTACTCACCGTCGATTGCGAAGGCAAATCCATCACCACCATCGAGGGTCTTGCCGCCCCAGATGGCACACTCGACCCAGTGCAACAGGCATTTATCGACTACTACGCCTTCCAATGCGGCTTTTGCACACCCGGCATCATCATGACCACACGAGCCTATCTGGACAAGAACCCTCATCCCACGCGTGAAGAGGTTCAAGACGCACTCGCCGGTAACTTCTGTCGCTGCATCAGCCATTACCATGTGCTCGATGCCATCGAGAGCCTGACGTAGGGGAAGGAGAGAGCACCATGCCGCAGATTCTGAAAAGTGGTTTAACCAGCAAGCACGACTACCGCTACATAGGCAAGCCCACCGAGCGCAAGGATGCGCTTGAGATCGTGCAGGGCAAGGCGATGTTCTTAGATGATTTCAAGCTCGCCGATATGCTGTACGGCAAAGTCAAGCAGTCCCCCTATCCGCACGCCAACATCAGAAGCATCGATGCCAGCAAGGCGCTGGCGCTTGAGGGTGTCCGCGCGGTTCTCACCTATGAGGATGTCAACCAAGAATGGCGCTTTGGCTGGCCTCCGCAAAAGCCGGTGCTCAGCAACAAGGTCGCCTACGTGGGTGATGCCGTGGCCCTCATCGCCGCCGACAGCGACGAGATCGCCAAGCGCGCCATCGATCTGATCGAAGTCGACTACGAGGTGCTTGAAGCCGTGTTCGATCCGGTCGAGACCACCAAGGAGGGCGCTCCCCAGATCTACCCGGATCAGTTCCCTAACAACATCGTGCCCGGCGGCTACGAGGTCATGCAGCCCAAGGGCCCCTTCTACGAACTCAAGATAGGCGATGCCGAGGCAGCCTTCAAGGATCTGCCCTTTGTAGCTGAGGACAAGGTCGGGTTCGACAAGAAGCCCGGTACCCAATCGCCCGAGACACCTGGCGTCATCGTGCGTTGGGACGGCGGCGACAACTACCACATCTGGGCCACGTCGCAGGGTCTCTTTGTCCTGCAGATCGTCAACGGCACCGTCATCCCCGCCCACATCGAGGCGCAGGCCTTCAACGTGGGCGGCAGCTACGGCAACAAGACGGCCATGACCTGCATCACCAACTACGGCATCCTGCTCGCACGCGCCACCAACAAGGCCGTCAAGATCATGGAGTCTAAAGTCGAGCACTACGTCATGCACGAGACGCGCCTGGGCTCAACCGTCCAAGCCAAGATCGGTATGGATAAAGACGGTGTTATCCGCGCGGTCAAAGGCAGGTGGTTCATCGACAATGGCTGTTTTTGTAACGCCACGCAGGGTCAGTTGGCCGTCGGTCTGGGCGAGATGCAGCTCATCATGGCCAAGTGCACCAACTGGGATATGGAGACCCGCCTGGTGCTCACCAACAAGCTTCCCGCCGGCACCGTGCGCGGCTATGGTGGCCAGGAGCTCAACTCTTGCCTGTCGCTTCTGATGGTGCGCGCCATGCGCGAGGGCAACTTCGACCCCATCGACAGCTTCAGCAAGAACTTCGTCTCCGCTGGCGACAGCTACATCTGGCGCAACGGCCTTCGCTATCAGGCCCGTTCAGTCGACTACAAGAATGTCATCAAGAAGTCTGCCGAGCAGTGGAGGTGGTACGAGCGCTGGACCGGTTGGGGCAAGCCCACCTGGATATCAAAAGACGGCAAGCTCGTTCGCGGCATCGGCTGCTCGGTCATCGGCAATGCTGATGCCGGTGAGAGTTTTTGCGAGGCCTATGTGCGTCTTATCCCCGACTTTTTTAAAAAGGACTGCTTCGTGCGCGTACACGTCAACGTGACCGAGATCGGCAACGGCCAAAAGAGCAACCTGCAAAAGATGGTCGCCGAGATCCTCGACGTGCCTTTGGAGAATGTCGAGTACATCGAGCCCGACTCCCGCACGAGTCCCCGCAACGAAGGGCTGGCCGGCTCACGGGGTACGCTCACCTGCGGCCGCGCCGTGAGCAACGCAGCCCTTGAGGTTCGCCGTCAGCTCTTCGAGGCAGCTGAGCACAAGCTGCAATCCCCCATTGATGCCATGGAATGCTACAGAGGCGGTGTCAGACCCAAGTCGCAGCCCGACTTCTGGATCCCCTTCAAGGATCTGGTGCCGGACAGGCATCTCTCGGTGACGGGCTACGGCCGCCACGACCAGGACTTTGGTACCCCTAACTTCTTCATGTCCTACATCGAGGTCGAGGTCGACAAAGAGACCGGCATGGCCAAGGTCATCGACATGCTGGGTGCCACCGACTGCGGGCAGATCATCGACCCCGGCTCCTGCGAGTTGCAATGCCAAGGCGGCATTGGTGCCGCGTCGCTTGACACCGCTCTCTTCGAGGAGAACTTGGTCGATCCCATCACCGGCAAACCACTGACCTACGACATGATCCAAAACAAATGGCGCACCTTCAACGAGCTGCCAAAGTTCGACTGCTGCATTGAGGAATCCGAGTTCGACACCAATCACTTCAAAGCAATTGGGTTTGGCGAGATTGCCGGTGCCGCTGCCGCAAGCGCGACCCTCATGGCTATCTCGAACGCCATCGGAGTGGAGATCAAGCAGTATCCCGCCACCCCCGATGTCATCCTTGCTGCGTTGGATAAGCTCTAGGAGAAGGGAGAGACCATGAAGTACTTTGAATACGCAACCGCACTCGACTTCAAAGAGGCCAGCCAGACCCTCGCAGACGATGCTGGGGCGCGTGCACTCGCCGGTGGCACCGATCTTCTCAGCGTCATAAAAAACGAGCTCTACGAACAGTCGCCTTCACTGCTGCTCGACATCAAGCGCATCGAGGGCGCTACGGGCATCACCTCTGAGGGCAACATCATCCACATCGGGGCGCTTACCAAGCTGAGCACCATCGCACAGGATGCCACCATCAACGCCGCG